>JAITAZ010000277.1 GCA_031283825.1 Planctomycetaceae bacterium
TGAAAAAATTCATTCTCAAACGTTTGAGCGTCCGCGTCTTCGTGTGCAATTTCGCTCTTCGTAAGCCAATCATTGACAAACAAAAAAGCACGAGAACGAATCTCATTCCAAGAAAGTAAGGACATGATTTTAATTATTAATTTTTGTAACGATAAATTAATTATAATGTCGCCCCAATCGAGACTAATAAAAATATTCCGCTGTAACATCACAAAAAGACTAAATCAAAAAACACGCCGCAAACTAAACACGAGGCAATTTTTTAGAAAATACCCTAACAAATATTCCGCAGATATATTACTTTTGTTTAAATAGTCATTTTCTTGAATTGTAATTTTATCCGTTTAGTAGATATTGATTGGCGATTGTTATTCCGCTTACAATCGCACCTATAATTCCTACCATTCCTTGATCAGTTCCGCAGACGTAAAGATTTTCTAGATGAGTCTTGCCGTCGTATTTTTTATCTGGCGCGCCGTAAATTGCGCCGTTTTCTTTTCCAGTAAAACGACTAATTGTCAACGGCGTAAACATGTCCGTGTCTATAACATGACGTCTAAAATCCGGCATAAATCGAATCGCAGACTCCAACGTCCGATCATACCAAACTTGCTTCTCCTTGCGATATTCCTCCGGCGGTAAATTTTTCCATCTCTCAAAATTCGCTAACGCCGTTATCCTAATCAACCCCTCGCCCAACGACTCATTATAGTCGAAATTATTCGGCGAACAAATTACTCCACTCCTCAAATCAACCGGCACATTCGGTTTTTCGTAACAAAAATTCTCCGAATCGTTAAAAAATACAATAGTTCTATCATGTCCTAGTTGCTTCGGCTCTTTGTCTAACACGCTTATCGTCTCAATAAATCCCATTTGCCCCGAACCTAACTGCTTTCCTCGCTCGTCCGCAATCGGACAATCGCAAAGCTGCATCGTCTCCGACCATCCCGCCGACGATAATACATTTTTCGCCTCGACCTCCGAACCATCGCTCAACTGAATTTTCTCAACCCGACCTCCTCTCGCAAAAATTCGTCTCGCCCCTGTTCTTAAACGCAACTCGCCGCCCAGTGCTTTGAATTTCTGCAACAACTTTTTCAAGATCAAACGAACCCCATCAAACGGTCTCGCAAAACCCTCAAGAAATATCGACCTAAACATAATACAGAATTGACCAAACTCCATGTCCCGCTCCCTCGCCCCGCCATAATAAAGCAACGGACAAAATATCATCTCAACCAACAACGGCTCCGTTATATGACGCTTAACAAACTCCCGCGCCGAACCGCCAGATATACCGCATCCCAATTGGTCATAACCAAGCAACTCATTAACCAATCGCATCAGACCATCAATCTGACGCGGAAAAAGACGACGCACCTCCGAAACAAATAACTCAAAATGATTGTTAAAATTCAACCTAACATCAGGAAACGCTATCGTCGATCCAAGCTGCGGAACAAGCGCAAGCTCGTCCCAAGTTAAACGCAAATGACGCAATAAACGCGAAAGAGGTCCAGACTTCGTACCTTTAGGAACATAATTCGTTAAAGCATGCAACCCAACGTCAAGCGTCCGACCACGCTGACGATAAAACGAATTAAGTCCGCCAACCGTATAGTGTTGTTCCAATATACAAACGCTCTTGTGATAATGCGCCAACCGTATCCCCGCCGCAAGTCCAGACATCCCAGCGCCAATAATTACAGCGTCATAAGCCATATTTTGCTCTCCCTATCATTAAGGAAAATTAAATGTTTCGTTAATGTTAATAACGCACAAAAAAATATTGCAGAATTTTACGCCAACAACTTTTACTGTCAATTACCCCTACTTTTAGTTGAATGACTCTGAACGAATATTAGGGAATTGTTACAGTTTTTTTAGGAGACATTAGAGACAAAAGGAACTTATGGGACGAAATGGATACGATAGTTTTAAATCAACGATAAAGAGTCGCAATGGACGCGATTAAATTTTTGTAACCGTTCACGGTTTTTTCTTTTTTTATCGAAAAATTAAAACGTGAATAGTTACAAATTAGCAATTGTAGAGACGCAATGCCTTGCGTCTCATTGTTCGATCAAAAGATCACCGATTGAGACGCAAAGCATTGCGTCTCTACATTGGGTTTAGCAATTCAAATCAGAATTTAAAAATCCGTGAACAGTTACAAATTTTTCACCTTGACACGAAAATTTATTTTTCGTATAGTTCGCGTTAATTAAATTACAAAATTTCCCATCAGGGATTTTTTGTAACGCTAATTGTAAAAATTTATTTTTGGCAAAAATTATCAATAAAATTTGAGTTTTTAGAGATTCCAGATTTAGTTGATGTTTTTTTATAAAGGGACGTTTGGGTTGAAAATCTGTTTGAAACGACTCAAAAAAGATTTCTTTTGAGTCGTTAATCTACGATTTCAAAAAACGATGTCCCATTTGTTCACGTTCAAAGTATATTACATAATTCCGAATTCCGAATTCCGAATTCCGAATTCCGAATTCCGAATTTAAAAACTCCAAACTAGACGTTAAATTTATGTTACATGCAGTTATTCTCGCCGGCGGATCTGGTACTCGGTTGTGGCCCGAAAGTCGTCAGTCGAAAGCTAAACAATTTCTTACAATCGAATCAGATCAGACAATGCTCGAATCAACAGTCGCACGATTAAAATCAATCGTCCCAATCGACCAAATATGGATTCTTACAACTGAATCTATGTCTCGACAAATCGAAAAAGTCGTGCCTACAATTCCATCCGAACACATTCTCAAAGAACCAGTTCCCCGAAATACTGCCCCTTGCATCGGTCTAGCGGCGTCCCGAATCTATAACGAATTTCCCGACTCCATAATGACCATCCTGCCGTCCGACCACATTATTCGTAACGAAAATTCATTTTGCCAAACCCTGCAATTCGCCGCCGAACTAGTCAACGAAAATCCCGAACGGCTAATTACACTCGGCGTCAAACCGACTTTTCCCTCAACCTCCTACGGTTACATCGAACAAAATAACCCCATCAACTCAAACATAACAAAAAAATGGGAATCCCTGACAACCGCCTACGCCGTAAATCGTTTCCACGAAAAACCTCCGCTCAATAAAGCCGTCGAATTCGTTCAGTCAGGACGCTTCGCCTGGAACGCTGGTATATTCGTCTGGAAATCAAAAACAATCGTCAACTTGATCGAAAAATACGAACCCGAAATTGGGAAAATCTTAAATCAAATCTCAAATAATTTCGGCTCAAAAGACGAAAAAAAAATTATCGACGAACTGTTTCCTCAATGCAAAAATATCTCCATCGATTACGCCGTATTAGAACGCGCCGACTCTATTATCATGCTTGAGTCAACATTCGATTGGGACGACGTCGGAACATGGCGCACGCTCGATAGACTCTACGCCGATAAACGCGATTCGCAAAATAATCTCGTCCTATCGACAAAAGTTCTCGCAATCGATTCAACCGGATGTATCGTCCGCGCGGATAATCCAGATCACTTGTTCGCCCTACTCGGAATAAACGACGTAATCATAATTCAGTCAAACAACGCAACTCTAATCGCTAAAAAAGAAAACGAAGAATCCGTCAGAAAAATTATCGACGAATTGAAAAATAGAAATTGGACGGAATTTTTGTAATAATAAATTAATTGTAATAGTTAATGTAGTAGTAGGAGGATAAATTGTTTAGCTCTTGAGGTATTAGTAAAGAAAAAAACGTTATAAAATTTTCATTTAATAGCCGAAAAAAATTTTTTATTAAAAATTGAAAATTCTCTATTGCCTAAAATTAAAAAAATTTGTATCCTCCGTAAAAATGATTTCCATCAATAGATTTTTTGTCAGTAATTATTCGTGAATTATCGTAACAATAATTCTGAATTTCGAATTCTCTTCCTTACAATAATAACTACAGTTAATAATGTACAAATTACTTATTTGTTGGCGTTACTTGCTTACTCGGCATTTTGCGCTTTTTTCGATGATAACCGTCATGCTTGGCGTTGCAACGATGATAATAGTCAACGCCGTAATGCTTGGATTCGCGACCGAGATGAAAAATCGCATACACGGTATATTGTCAGATATAAATTTTGAATCAATCGACCTTCAAGGATTCCCCGACGCCGACGCATACATGAAAGCAATCAACTCAACCGCCGGCGATATGATCGAATCCATGACGCCCACAATTTATACTCCGGGAATGCTAACATTCAGACCCGGAATCGACGCCTCAACAATCAGCAGACAAGTACAATTGATCGGTATCGACGAAGTTACATACGGAAAAGTTAGCGCAATTCTTGAGTTCTTACAACACTCAAAAAATCGCGATAAATTAAGCTTCAATCTACACGATTCAGATTACAATACGCAAGGAACAGGTCGCGAAAAAAACGGCGTCGTCAGACTCGATATGAGATTCGCCGGATGGGAATATCGAAAATTACGAGTCGCCGCACAAACAAGAATGCAAAAAGAATACGAAGAAGATCAAAAAAGATTAAAAATCGAACACGATAATATTCTAAAATCAAATAACGAAATCAAAGAAAATAATACAAATATTACGGCGTCTCATATCAATCCTCAATCCGAAAATTATGAATCTGAACCGATTGATCCTTTTACTCAAGCTAATGCAATCGAGAATAATTCGGCAAATTTAACTCTCGCCGAACAAGCAAGAATATTCGATCCCGCAAATGAACAACATACCGGCGTAATTATCGCGATTGGTTTAAGTTCGCACAGCCGCGTGGAAAGATTTAATCCCGAAACAAATAAAAAAGAAATACACGAAAGATTACTAATCATTCCCGGAGACGATATTACATTGTCATTTCCGACTATCTCGCTGCCGATAAAATTACAAAGCGATAACTTCACCGTCGTCGATTTGTACGAAAGCAAAATGGTTGAATACGATTCGCAACTCGTATTTGTCCCAATCGCAAAATTACAACAACTACGCGGAATGTACGATTCCGTAACCGGTAAACCAATGGTCTCGCAAATCCTGATCAAAGCAAAACCCGGCGTCGATCTAGACGAATTACGAGACCGAATTAAAAATAGATTTTCGACGTCGTTATTTTTTGTTAGCACTTGGAAAGATAAACAAGAATCGCTAATCGCGGCGGTATTCAACGAATTAGCAATGCTAAACGTGCTGCTATTCGTTATTTTTGTAGCGGCAGGATTCGGAATTTTTTCAATATTCAGCATGATCGTTATAGAAAAAACAAAAGACATCGGAATCTTGAAATCAATGGGCGCGAGCAAATACGGCATTATGCAAATTTTTATTTTTTATAGTTTGTTGTTGGGCGTCGGAGGATCGTTATTCGGAGTGATTTTAGGATTAACTTTTGTTCATTACATAAAGGAAATCGCAACGGTACTGTCGTATATTTTGCAAAATGAAGTATTCAATCCGAAAATTTATTACTTCTACGAAATCCCAACCGTAGTCGATCCAACAACCGTAGTTTGGATTATCTGCGGCGCAATACTAATCGCAGTTATTTCAGGAATTATCCCAGCACTACGAGCCGCAAGACTACAACCTGTCGATGCTCTGAGAAACTAATTAACTCATGTTAC
>JAITAZ010000281.1 GCA_031283825.1 Planctomycetaceae bacterium
TGCAAATGGCGATTTTAATATTTATAAAATTGTATTATTTATTTAGGTTTATTTAGTTTGGTTTATTTATTTTAATATACTTTTCACACTTAATTAATCTTATAATTTCTCATTCCCTCCCTTCTTTATCCCCTTTAATCTATTGACTTCTCTCCCACAAAAGCATCATTTCCATTCTCCGCGATTATCCGTCAAATCCGAATTATCCGCGTTTAAAAATCCCCCATTATTCGCGTTTAAAATTCCCCGAATTATCCGTGATTAAAAAACCGTGACTGGTTACTACAAAATTTTATACTGATATTTTACTAAAAATTGTTTTTTAAAAATTTCCTGAAAATTACAATTATTCAAAATGTTGAAAAATTGATCTGGACACGGAATTAATAAATCTATACAATCCGCGTGATAGACTGTTTTAAATTGTTCGCAACTGAAAAAATTTATACCTTTTTATGCCGCCGAAATTCATTGTGCGATTTGGTATTGATAACTGTCTTTTTGCTGTCTATGTTAAATTTTAATAGACAATTACTATACGTGTCCGAGTTAAATTCAAACCGCTCGCACTTGAAATTTCGCTAAACGTTGACTGATTTTTTGCCAACGAAATTAATTGTACGAGTCGTGTAATTGTTCCTAAACATCAGAGAAATGATATGAGTAAATTTTATTTTCAACTTACAATTTGTTCATGCCTTTTATATTTGTTAATCGTTTTAGTAGGCGAATTTGATCGCGGTTATATCGGATCAAATTTTGTTCGTCCAGCTTACGCTCAAGATTCATACGCTCAAGAAAATATCGACTCTAAACAATCTCAACTCTCAAAACAACAATACGACTCCTCGACCAATAACCCGCTCTTGCTCTACTCTACAAATCAATTTGAAAAACCGCCAATCAATACCGCAAACATTACCTCCGACAAATCGCTCGACGACGCGCCGCGCCCAAAACAAAATTTATCAAACAGACAAAAAAATATTTCGTCGGAAAATATAACAAGTCAGACAAAAAATAATTTTCGTAACAATAATAAAAATCTTCCGCCAAAAAATACAAATAAAAAAATCCGACTCGCCGCCGTAAACTCTATCGACGAAGACGACCGAATCATCCCCGCCGCGCCAATGCCGTCCGATAACGCAAGCTCAAATACAAATCAAAAAAAACGATTCAATAATATCGATAACAATAATTCTGATAACATCAATAAAAATACAGACTTCGACAATTCTCCAAGTTCGCCTAATTATTCAAACTCGTCTAATTCTTTATCTAGTTCTGCGCCTTCGTCGTCGTCCGGCGTAGTCAATACAAATAACGTTACGAATAATCGTTTCGCCGCCAATACCGATTTAACATCTCCAAATCACGATTCGACACCAGAGCAACCTCGCGACTCTACAGTTTCGTCGAACCGTCAACCTGTCGTCGATCCTTATCATCCTCCGATACGAACCGCCGCGTTTAACGGCGTTATTCCGGGTCATACATCCGTGAAAAACGTAATGGAACTTTGGGGTAAACCAGTTCAAGAATCGATCAAAGCCGGCGAACTCGCTCATCTTTATTCTTTGCATGAATTAAATCACATCGAAATAAGCTACGATAAAAATAAAATCGTCAAATCAATAGTCGTCCGATTCGATGAATTATTCCCCGAAAATTTAGTGCGTGAACAATTTGAGTCCGAACTTTTGAAATCGCGTCCGGTGCTTATTCCTGATGAGACAGGTAGAATAATCGGAGAGTTGTTTCCCGAAAAAGGCGTTGTTTTTCTTTTCTCCAGCTCTAAAAACGGCGGCATGTTTCAAGTAAGACAAATCGGAATCGAACCCGTGATCTCCGAACCATTCGTCCTCCGCGCCGAAGCGACTCTAAACGATCAGCCGTCCGAATCCTACCGCGACCTAATCGACGCAATTCGTATTAATCGCGCCGACGCAAAAGCATATTGGCTGCTCGCAAGAATTGATCTCCAACAAGGATTCACCGATACCGCGCTTCTAAATATAAAGAAAGCAATCAAATACGATGAACGAAAACCAGCGTATCATCTGACGCTCGCTCAGATATTGAGTCGAATGAATCGTATCGAAGACGCGAAATTATATCTCGAAGAAACGCTCGCGATTTGCGAAAGATACCAAACCGATAAAGCTCGCGTCTATTGTTTGCTTGGCGATTTTTATCGAATTGGTCAAAATTCTGATTGCGACGTTGCTTATAAACATCATTCGACTGCAATAGAAATAGCGGATCAACTTTCCGACCATCCTAATCCTACGGTTCGTCAGACAGCTAAAGATATTTTATTTGAGTCGCGTCTTGCTGTTGCAAAAGATATTGCATGGGGACGTTGGAAAGGTAAAGAAAGAGCAATTGAAAATTGGCTTGCCGGCGCGAAGTCAATTATTAACGACCCCGAAATGATAGCCGCAAAACGATTTTCGACAGAGTATCCGTTAAAGTTGGCAATTTGCGAGTTGACGTGTCAAGTCGGCTTAAACGAAGAAAAAGAAATCGAACCATACGTAAAAGAAATAATTCAAATTGGCGATAAATTATTGTCAAAAATAAACGATCCAATTCTGTTACAAAAATTACAATGGGAAATTGGACTGGCAATTTACGACGCAGTTCAAATTTATCAGTTGAGAGAAAAATACGAACTAGCCTTAAATTACGGAGAATTAGCCGCTGATTACATGGAATTAGGAATTAAAGGACGAACAAACGAATCGGATTTATATCTTGTGGGACGGCTATATTTTAGACTAGGAACGATTCACGCTTTAGGAAATAAAAATCATCGAGCGGCAATTGAATGGTTCAACAAAGCCAAACCGACATTCGATAAATTATTCCCAAAAATCAATCCCGAAGAATCCGGACGATTCGGAGAATCTTTAGTAAGCATGGGAGTTTCGTATTGGTTGACAAATCAAAGAACAGAAGCAATCAGATTAACAGAAAGAGGATTAAAACAAATCGAACGCGGTGTAAAATTAGGTTTCGTAAAAGAATCTGCATTCGCTATACCGTATTCAAATCTAATGAATATGTACAACGAATTAGGCGACCCCGAAAAAGCAAAATACTACTCAAACCTGTCAAGATCAATAAAATAAGCAAGCGAAATTATTGGACATTTATACTCTGAACGATAATAAATGATTGGGGTTTTGAGGTAATATTAAGCGGAATATTTTAGCGTAATATTTTTATTAGTCCCGCAAGGACAATATATGCAATACCGTATGTAAAACAAATCACAACCTACGGTTCTGAATCAAAAGTAATTTGTAACCGTTCACGGAAATTTTTATCGAAAAAATTTAAAACGTGAATAGTTACAAATTAACAAATGTAGAGACGCAATGCCTTGCGTCTCTATTGTTCGATCAAAAGATCATCGATAGAGACGCAAAGCATTGCGTCTCTACATTTGGTTTAGCCATTCAAATCCGAATTTAAAAACCGTGAACGGTTACAATAATTTTAAATAATTATGTTCGTTGTAAATTCCCTTTTGTTTTATTCGTATTCACCCAAAAAATCTGGTATATCCGTGTTTTTAAATTCCGAATTCCGAATTCCGAATTTAAAAACTCCGTGAACGGTTACAAAAAAATACCGTATCCGTTCACGCACAAAAGAAATTTTTTAAACCCTGAAAGTGCGGCGTCCTACGCTATTGCTAATTGACCTTTCAGGACGCAGGATTTTTTTTAATCGTTACAAGAATTAATCTGCGAATATTAAGAAGCCTAAACCTTCGTTTAGATTTAATGAATTTTCGGCGTTCCAGCATTCTACGCCTACGCCGGGTACGATTCGTCTTATGCCAATTCCCCACGCTGTTTTCGACATTGGTAAATTGCCGGATAACGTGTCAAGCGATATCGCCATCTCAATATACCATGCGTCTTTGTCCTCATTTCTCGCAATATAGCAATCCGAATTCCATGTTTTATCGCCAAAATATGAATCCACCGCCCAACCTCGAGAATCAACTACCCACGAATAATAAGAACTATAATCTCTGTCAACGTCTAGTAAAATCTCCACCCGATCCTGATCCGAAATATTCGAATCTCTTAACCGCGCACGCTCTGCAATCGCCGGATACGTAAAACCAGTTACCTTAGGACAACGAATCCCAATGTATAAATGATGAGAATCATACATAAACATCGCCCTCGTTCCGAAATTTTTTGACTCTAATATAGATTCCTTCGCCCGACTACATCCCGAACTAAATCTCTTACCGTCAAAAAATTCCTCTAACCTATAACGCGGCTTTGTCGGAGTCAACGAATACAATTTGCTCTTCGACCATGTCTGAACTTCACACGCTGGATTATTGTCAAACTCCCCGTCCAAAAAAGGAATATGCGGCGTAAAAACCGCAACAATCGACGGAAGCATAAAATCATCGCCTTGCATCGACGTATTTTTTGTTACCGAATCAATTCCAATTCCATTTAATCCATTCCACAATTTACACTCCGCCCTCGCCCGCATACTCCAAACGTCGTCATACGATTCGCCGCCCCGCACCTGATAATATTTCGCCGCCTCATGACCAAATCCGCGACGCCTTAACATCGCCGCCCACGAAAAACGAGAACGTACATTGTCAGCAAGATCAGGAAAATTACGACGCGAATATTCGGCAAGCTCTAATCCCTTGTCAAGACGAAGATCGAATAATCGTTTTATTGTCGTTTGAAATTTATCGTCCGAAAAATTTATTCGACTATGCAGAAAATCAGTCTCCGGCGATATTTTACCTTGTATCGTTCCGGACGCTTGAATTACGCCGCCGGTCGAATTTTTGTAACGAAAATTATTCTGCTCTGAATTTTTGTAACCGAAATTATTAGTCTCGATTGAATGAATTTCGGCGTCTCGGTTAATTGTCGGTTCGATAAATGCGTTTGCGTAGTTTTTCAAAAATTCTCTCCATGTAGTTTCTTCAGCCGCATGATATTGCAACGTCCACGAGATAGCGTGTCCCGCGAGCGGATGGTCGGCGTATTGACCGACAATAATTCCGTATGCTTCAGCCGCCGAATCCATATCTCCGACCGCGTGGTAGCGTCGTCCCATTTCGAGCAGAGTTTGAACGGCGCAATCGCGGTCGATTTTGCGGGTTAATTCTTCCGCGTGAGATACGAGTCGAACTTCGCTTGGCGATTTGCCTTTTGCTTGAGCGTTTTTAATCATATCGCGAATGATTTTATCGGTGTATTGACGTTTTTTGAATCGGCGAGTTACTTCAATCCAGTTTGACGAGTAATCTAAAATTGTCAGCCGTTTTGAGATTCCGATTTGAGATTCGATTCCAGACATTAAATCGCGATTTGCGGAAGTTGCGGTTTTATCGTATGGAGTAGCGAAACCAAGTACGGCGGGTTTGGGACTCCATTCGCGTTCAACTAAACCATGAGAAATATAAGCTGTTTCGCCGGCAGAATCGCCTAATCGATGAAGCGGTTCGGCGGTTCGGATATTAATTTCTCCTGCCGCAATTCCAACGCCGTTAGCGTTTTCGGGCGTATCGTCTAGCAACGCCAGATGAACTTTTTTAACTTGCCAAGCGGACAAGCCAAGTTGAGAAATTTGTTCGGGAAATATTGCGGGATCAGCGGCGAGTGTTACGGCTTCGATTATTTCGCGCAACGTTAATTCACGCGCAAGATTTTTTGTAACGTTAATGTTAGAGCCGTTGATGTTCGAGCTATTGATATTTGTACTGATAATTATGTCGGGTTGCCATTGTCTTATTGTGCAGACGAGTTTTCTTCTGATTTGTTCAAGACTTTTTTCTCCGGCGTTGTTATTTATTTGTTTGATGAGTTGTTCGTATGTGGTTTGAATTTCGTCGGGCGGTGGTTGGACAGCGGTTAATTCTGATGTCGTGCCGACTCCGACGCGGAGCATAGCTTCGTGAGCGGTATCGATTCCGATAAAATTTTCGTTATGCGTAGCGTTATTGGGTTTCATATTATCTCGGAAGACGAAGGTTGCGCCGCCGACGTAACCTTGATTTGCGCAGAGTTGAGCGAATACTTCAAATGGAATTTTTTCTGATGTTTTTCCGAATACGCCGAGTATAGCGAGTCGTTTTGCGCCGATTTGTTGTGTTGTCCAAGTTACTCCTCCGTTTGAGGTTGCGAGTATTACGCCGAGATCGCCGACTGCCCATCCGTTTAGCTTATCGACAAAAAAGATTTTTCGTATAGTCGAGTTGACGCCGCTGGGCGAGGCTTTCCAAGTTTTGCCGGCGTCGGCGGAGTGGTAGATAAAAGTTCCGGGACTGCCGGCAGCCCAAACGTTGTTATCGATGGTTTCGATTGTGTTTAGATTGAGGTTTATTATTTCGTCTCCGACGGGTAATTTTCCGGCGGAGGTTATCCAATTTAAGCCGTTATCGGTTGTTGTCAGGATGACTCCGTTTGTGCCGACTAGCCATCCGTTGATTGAATTTTGCGTAGTAGTTGTTGTGAATTTAATGCAGTTGAATTGAGTGTTGTTGTGGTTTGGCAATTGTTTTTTGGGCAATCGGATTTGCGTATTGCAATTTGTCGAGTAGATTTTATTTTGTGTATCGATTCCGATGCCGGTTTTTTCGTCGATGAAATCGGCGTGTAGCCATCCGTTTGTTTTGTCGGACTGGTGTGATGTCCAAGTTCGTCCTCCGTCTTTGGTTATGAATATACCTGACGGGCAATGTTCGGAGGATTCGCCGATGATTATTCCGCGAAGGTGGTCGAACATTTTGACGCGATGAAAGAATGGCGTAGATTTAATTGAGTGGGTATTCCAATTTTTTCCTCCATTAAATGTAACGAAAATTATTCCTTTACTTTGGTTGGAGTGCGGCAATCTGTATCCTCCGACGGCGATACCGAGTTGTTCGTTTATGAACCAGACGCTTTTAAGAGTGCATGAGATTGGCGTTTGTTGTAATTCCCAAGATTTTCCGCCGTCGTTTGTGTGCCAGACGATTCCGCGATCACCGACTGCCCAACCGGATAGCGAGTTGACAAAAAAGGCGTCGTTGATTCGGGCGTCGTTGATTAATTCGTCGCAGGGGAGAGGTTGTCGGTTTGGCGAATTGCTCCAGTTTGGGTTGAAGTTCATGTTGAGCGGATCACGCGGATCGCC
>JAITAZ010000314.1 GCA_031283825.1 Planctomycetaceae bacterium
AATCCGCGTCTTTGTCGATTAGATATTTAACGACTTCAAGATGACCTTTTATTGCCGCAATAATTAACGGCGTGTTGTCGTTTTGATCTTTTGCGTTTACATCCGCGTCTTTGTCGATTAGATACTTAACAATTTCCAAATCACCGCGCGACACGGCATAATGTAATGGAATTATATCAATTTTATTTTTAATATTTACGTCGATCTTTTTTTCGTCAATCAGAATTTTAACGTCGTCAAGTTTACCTTGTGCTACCGCCCGATGTAACGGCGTATCTCCTTTTTGATCTTCATTTGCCGATACGCGATCTCTGTCCGACTTTGAAGAAGTCGTAGATTGAGCAATCGAAAGATCGCAAACGATCAAAGTCAAAATCAAAAAAAATAACGCAGAAAAAATATAACTATCAATTGGTAATTTTATTTTCATGGTAAAAAATTATCCTCCTGTTTTTTCGTAACTGTTCACGGTTTTAAAATTCGGAATTTAAATATTGGTAATATATCAGCGGAATCTTTTTTTGTAATATTTCAGTGGAATTTTTATTTTGTTTTTGCAACTAGTGCTTTGTTAGTCTTAAATTTTGGGATGCATTTTTAATGAAAGACTTTATTTGTAACCATTCAACCAACAGTAGAGACGCAAGGCATTGTGTCTCTACTGTTGTTAATTTGTAAATATTCACGTTTTAATTTTTTGATAAAAATTTCCGTGAACGGTTACAAAATGCTTAACTTGTTAAACTCAAAAGAGCCGGTAAACTAATCCCGCCAAGAAGAAATAGAATCGCCTGAATAAACGGATGCTCCAATAACGATTGAAATGCTCCGTCTTTGATATTTTCCGTATCGATAATTGCCATTTCAATTCTTTTACGTTTTTCGACATTGTCTGCGTTTTCCGACGAAATATTCTTGTCGTTTGAATAACTCAATTTAGCGCGTTGACGCTCAAGCAACCGATATTTAATCTTTGCCGACTCGTGTCGAAGTTGATAAGCAGGCGCAAAAATCATAAAAAGAACAACAATGAAAATAAAGTAGTAATAATTGTTAAAATAATGATTTTCAAAAACAGACGATTGAGCAACACAAAGCAAAATCAACGGAACAATCGGATAAAGCACCAGATTACAAGCTTTAGTAGTAAATTTCGCAACAAAATGTATTCCAACTAAATCTGCAACATCTGTAATATCAACTTTCCATTTTTCTTCAAATTTTGTAATGCAACTATCGTGAGACCATTTTAATTCCTTTATGCCCGATTCGTCATTGTCGAGATTGTGTTCGACCTTTTTGATAAAATTTGTGCAACATCTTGTAAATAAAGCCGTTCCCCAAACAAGCATTAAAAATACAAAATAAGAAAAAAACTGAGCAATCGACCCAAGATAAAATGAGATCGTATCGCGATAAGACGCATGAAAATTAATCCCGTCATCAGTAAGAAGCCAACGAATCGCCCAAAAAATAATAACCAACGCAACAATATCTATTATCGCACGAAAAATTCTTTCACTTTTCCAGTTAGACCACATCTCGCTGATATCAGGAGTTTGTGTTGGCAATTTCATTTCTAAAAACTCCAAACAACCATCTTCAAACCACTGACAAAAAGCAAAAAATAAGTTTGATTGTTTTTTCTGTTCGGATTGCGTTTGGCTCTGTTCTGATTGCGATTTGTTCTGTTTGGATTGCGCTTTGTTCTGTTTCTGTTCTGATTGCGATTTGTTCTGTTCTGATTGCGTTTGGTTCAGTTTGGATTGCGCTTTGTCTAGTTCTGTTTGAGCTTGGGTCAAATTTGATAACACTTTGCCTAGTTCTGTTTGAACTTGAGTCAAATTTGATAACTCTTTGTTTTGTTTCGACTGCGTTTCGTTATGTTCCGATTGCGTTTTTTCTAGTAATGATTTCGTTTTGTAGAGTACGGATTGTATTTTGTTCAGAATAGATTGCGTTTTGCCATGTTCTGAAAAATAACATACTTCCACTTCTTCAAGAGATTGACGATGTTTATACAAAGCAACAATTAAAAGAATCAACGAAACGAAGATAGTTATAGTCCATAATATAATTGAAGGCCATGCACTTAATCCTGAAACCCAAAAAAATGGTTCGGGATATTCAAAATATCCTGATTGACAATACCATTTAATTAATGAATTAAAAGCTAAACAAATGAAGGAAACGACAAAGCCCATCATAATAAAAACAACAATGCCCGGCTTGCCGTATATTTTCACGACCGACTGAATCAACGACTGCCCCGGTTTTTTAATCCAATTAAGTATAAAAAGAAAAAGGATCACAATAATCAATACAGAAATTATTGATTTTGTAATTCCTTTTCGGGAAGAGATATAACTAATACTGTCTGGATGAATTTGTTCGTTTTGATTATTTGTTTTTCGGCTTAAATCTACAGGTCCGTTCAAACCGATTTCAAAAAGTCGCGGAGAAGACGGAGCAAGTAAAGGGTCGTCAATTTTTCTAGACGGCTTGAGATTGTCAAATATGTCGTTGGTTTCTTGAGGCAATGTTGTCGCGCCGAGAATCCCTTGAAATAACGCTGTTTGATATGAAAATCGAAATGGTAAAATTCCCTGCTGATATTTGTCGTTAAGTTGAAAACCATGACTAGAACCGACAATAAGATTTTTCGTACACGGTAAAAATTGCGATTGCCATAATGCAGCGTCCAAATCGGTTGTGAAAAATATCGCGTTTGGAAATGCCGGACGTAATATCTGCAACTGGAGTAATTTGTCGTAAACGTCGCTTCCTAAAATACCGATAGCCTGAAATTTTTTCCCGCTTGTTTGTTCTTTACAAAGCATCATATCGCGTAAACGGATCAGATAATCGTATTGATTATTGCCTTTGGGCGAATAGTTTGTTGAGGACGATAATTGCTTGAACGATGGCATCTTCGGCGAATAATTAGCTTCGTTGTAGGCATTTGAAGCCGCGTTTGAGTTAGATTGGATAGAACCGTCGATTCCTCGCAAGTAAGTGTATCTACAAAAATTGTCGTTAATAATTTTGCTATCGCGTTCAAAGATAAGGCGGAAAATTTTGGGGAGAGACCTGCCGAATAATGTGTCGTTTTCTGCAATCATCGCGATATTATCTTTATCGAAATTAATTCCTCGACGTTTCAACTCTTGTGCCACCGTTTCCGCTACGAGTAAATCTGAACATGTCGGATAGAGCCAATTTCTTTCAATTTGATTAGAGTAAGCAGTTCCGAATATAGCAGAAAAATTTCCGACCATTTGTTTAAACTTTTCGTACGTAAGTTCATTTTTTGATTGCGATTTATTATCGTCAGCAGCCATAATAATATCGAGCGACGCGGTCGCAAAGACATTGAAAAATGTCATCTTTGAATTACGAATTAATTCAACCGTAGGATTCTTATCGTATGAATCGATGTCGCCGGATTTTGTCGTATTGGAAGATTTAATTTCTTGATAAATCATCTTGAGCGTCGTAGAACTCCATGGACCAAAAATATAGAATGGAACATTTTTGTATGGATCTGCTATTTTAATCGGCTTGTGCGAATTGCTTTTATTAGATTGAGATAAACCTAATAAAACAGTTTGTTTTTTAGCTATAAATAAAGAGTAAAAATATGAAATTTGTTTAGTAATCGGATTCGAATTATTCTCAAAAACAGAGTTATCCTTTAACAAATTGTTTCTGAGATCGCTAAGGTGTTGAATCGGTTTTGGATTAGAACCTGGAGCAAAAAATTCGTCGGCAATCCATACGACGAGAATTCGATCAAAGGCTGAGTCAAAGGAGGAGCGTCGTCTTTCTTTTGGATTGAGTTTGTTGAAAAACTCGTATGGAACCGTGATTGTTTGTTTGGAGAGTTCTAACGATAATGCCAAAAAGCCTAATTCTTCACTATTTTCCGGCGAGTATCCTCCGGCGGCGAGAGCTGAAACAACTGCAACGCGAAGACGTTGACGACGTTCTACACGGTCGCCAAAAGACCCGTGTGGAATCATCACGCCTACAACAAGTAGGGACGATTTTGTATCTTTATTTTTATCTCGGTCTTTAACGAATATCTCGTTGAGTTTTATGTTGATTTGGCTATCACTTTCGTTAGAGCTAAAGTTTTTTTGAACAAAACTTTTGTATGGTTCAAACGGGTCCTGCCATGCGCGAGCTGTAGCTTTTTCTTCTGGATAACGCAAATCGGTTCCCGGACCAAGATGATCATCAGGACGCGGACTTTTGATTGATGATTGAGACCACCAAACACCGCCAATGACAAGGACAAAAAATAGACTAATATTTAAAAACGCTTTAGATGAAAAAAAACTTTCCTTCATAAATTCTTAAAATGCAATACAACGACGCGCATTACAAATTTTGGCAACGTGAAACTTATAAACCTCTTTCCGATAAGTAAGTTAGTATCAATACCCAATAATTCAAATACGAGCAGTTTAAAATAAGTTGATTCGAAAAAACAATAGTACGATTGTTATCGATTATAAAGTAATAGTAAATTTGTTTAGAAATCGCTACTGAAATTGTGAAAATGTCAAATTAAAATTACTTCAATCATCGTGAAGTAAAGTATAAAATAAATTTACAAAAATTACAATACGCGCAATCATATTTTTCTAAAAATTTTTAACTAATACAG
>JAITAZ010000317.1 GCA_031283825.1 Planctomycetaceae bacterium
TCGGCGGATTGACGCTTGAGTATGATAAAAATTTTCCAACTCAATTAAAATTATCGAATGAATTATCTGTCGAGTTAGGGCTAGAGTTGATACCTCAAATTTTTTCAACTGACTATCAAACGTTGATGTTGACTCATGCGTTGGAATCGCATTTTGAGAAAGAGAAAGAAAACTTTTTTCGCCAAAACGCCGGATTCAATTTGCCGCGAATAAAAACGAATAGTTTATTTTTTATTGACAGTATAGTTTCGTTTAGAGGCGAAAGCGGAAAGAAAGGTTGGTTGCGGATAAAATTTGAAGAATTATTGAAACAAAAAATCAAAGACGAAATCAACAAAGAGGAAAATAATCGCGGCGAGTACAAGGAATTTTTGGAAGCGTCGTTACAAAATATTGACGGAACAATTGCCGGTTACTTCGCAGAAGACAATAAACGAAAAAACGACGACCTCATACAAAAAGAAGTAAACGATATTTTACGCGATAAAGAGTCAATGTTATGTTTTAGAAATTCCGACGGTTCGTGGAATTTGCGTAGATTTTTGTTTTCTAAATGGACGTTGCGCGAAGGATGGGACAATCCTAATGTTTTTGTAATAGCAAAGTTAAGGACTTCCGGTTCAGAGATAAGCAAGATACAAGAGGTCGGACGAGGTTTACGATTGCCGTTTGACGAAAACGGATCGAGAGTAACGCCGATCTCAAATGATAATGATTTTAGATTGACATATATTATCGATTATTCAGAACGCGATTTCGCAAAAAAACTAATTGGAGAAATCAATATCGACAGCAGAGAATCTATCGAAAATAAAATCGAATACGAAACGAAAAAAGACGTTGATTTATTGTCAAAGAAAAATTCTGACTCAAAATTAAAAGAAGGTAAAATTATCAATGAAGAAATATCTATTCAAACGCAAAATCAAATTTGTAGAAATCGAATTAAAAAATCAGACGAAATCTCTAACGACAATATTATTATTGATCGTAAAATTTTAAAATTAGAGAATACAGAAGACGACAAAATCGAAAAAATCTTGGAGAAAATTCTTGCGAGCGAAAAAATATTTGCCAAACCTTCAATACAAATCATAGATGAATTTATTGGTCGTAAAAACAATTCTATCGACATAAAATCACACAATAATTACAGTAAAGAAACAACGCTAGGAATCGTAAGCTACGGAGAATTTTTAAAACAATTAAGTCAACAAACGAGCTTGCCTGTATCAATATTGCATTCAAAAGTTGTAAAAGTTAGCAAGAGTCGAAATATAACAAATGATCTTTTTAATATTGTAACGATAAATAATATAGCCGAATCGTTTAATAAGAATTTTGTTTAAGAATTGTTGGTAGAAAATTGTTGGCAGAGAATTTCTAAAGGGAACTTCTAAAAACATCATACAACAATATTTTTATTAGGAACGCGGTCGTCTCGACCGCATATTTAGGCGTTTTTTGACAAAAAACAATGCAGGCGAGACGCCCGCGTTCCTATCAAATTAGTTTTTAGAAGTTCCCTAAAAAACTATTTTTTTAATTTTTGGGGGGACACTGGGGACACACTAATTTCAAAACCATGATTAGCGACTCAACAGAAAACAACAGCCTTTTTAAAAGAGAGATTTTTTTTCAGTTTTATCCCCCCGAGCCATTAACCTCAGATTGTAAACAAGAACGTCCCCAACGTCCCCAGTGTCCCTTTTGTCCCCAATGTCCCCTAAAAAAAATGTAACCGTTCACGGGTTTTTAAATTCGGATTTGAATTACTAAACACAATGTAGAGACGCAATGCTTTGCGTCTCTATAGGTGATCTTTTGATCGAACAATAGAGACGCAAGGCATTGCGTCGCTACAGTTGTTAATTTGTAATTATTCACGTTTAAAATTTTCGATAAAAAAAGAAAAAATCCTACGCCCTGAAAGGGCAATCAGCAATAGCGTAGGGCAACGCCCTACGTTAGTATTTCCACGACAAACTAAGCCCTGAAAGGGCGACAGCAAATTTCAATTATACAAAACGGCGTGCGCCCTTTCAGGGCTTGTTTTCTAGTCAATTTCTACGAAGGGCGTTGCCCTACGCTATTGCTAGACGCCCTTTCAGGGCTTAGGAAATTTTTCTCTTGTACGTGAACGGTTACTTTTCATTTTCGTCTTAAATACGAAAAGGGCGGAAAATTTTAAGTTCGTTTAAAAATAAGTCAACAGTAATTTATTCAATAGCGTGAATGGTAACTTTTTTATTTTGTTGGTCCGATAGTCATAATTAGCGATTTGTCTAGCGGGTATTTTTTTAATACGTTGCGGATGTCTTCGATTGTGATATTTCTTATTAGATCGGATTCTTGTTTTAGCGTTTTGTATTTTCCGGTCATTAACCAATCTCCTCCGATTGTAAATAATCTTCCGTCTGATCCTTCGCTTCCGATAACAATTCTTGTCAACGCTTTATTTTTTGCTCTTTCGAGTTCGTCTTGCGTTATGCCTTCTTGAATTATTGTAACGAATATTTTTTTTACGTCGTTTATAATTTTTTGTGCATTTTCCGGTTCGCTCACTAGCGCAGTTCCGAAAAAACCGTTGTCCGAATATTCGTGAATCGACATGCACGCCGTTTCAGCAATTCCGTTGTCGATAAACTCCCAGTAAAATCGACTTCCTGCCGAATCGCCGATAATATCAGTCAAGATCAAAGCTGCAAAAAAATCAGAATCGACTCCGCTCGGCGCGTCAGATAATAACATCGTATATTGTTGAGACGCCGACTTTTTCGTCAACTTGTGAAAACCGCTCGCTCCGCAAATTCGATAATGCCGATCTCCGATGTCGCTTTTGCTAGACGAAATCTCCCACTTGCCGAAAACTTTTTTTACGCAATTGCAAAAATAGTCGAACTCGATTTTTCCCGTTCCGACTACCACGATATTGTCCGGCGAATAACGCGCCGCATGATACGATTTCAATTGTTCTACAGAAAGTTTCGACGTCGTCGATTCCTCTCCAAGCACGCTGTTTGCAAGAGGATGATTGCCAAAAAAATTTTTACGCACAATATTGTCTGCGCCGAAAGGAGGTTGGTCGCAATACATCCGTATTTCTTCGAGAATTACTTGTTTCTCCATTTTGAAATCTTTTTCGCGAAAGGCGGGACGTAGAATATCGCCAAAGAGTTCTATTGCATCGCCGATAAATTCCGGCAGAAGAGTAATATGAAAAACTGTTTGTTCGTTTTCCGTAAATGCGTTTCCGTCCGCGCCGAGTTCGTCAAGACGACAATTTACGTCGATTGCGCTTAAAGATTCAGAACCCTTAAAAACAAGATGCTCCAGAAAATGACTCGCTCCTAAAATCTCCGCCGATTCATTACGCGAACCGGTACGCACAAAAAATCCTATCGAAGCCGAATACGCATTTTCATTTAATTCAGCAATAATGGTAAGACCATTCGAAAGTTTTGTATGCTTAAATTGCATCGAATATTTTTAAACTACTATTCCCGATTAAATTTTACGCCAATCTGTAACTATTCAGTTGCAGTATTTTTTTAAGAGACAGAAGGGACTTTAATGACGTCGTTATTTGAAATCGGAAATTAAAGACTCAAAAAACATCGCTCTTGAGTCTTTTCAATCAGGATTTAAACCCAACGTCCTTAATGTTCCTTAAAAAAACAGCAACTGTATTGTTACAAAATTTTCACTGATATTTTGCCTTAACCTTAATTTTTTGGACTTTCTAAAACTGGAATTTTGTCAGCTTCTTTTTCTGATTTATTAATTTTTTCTGTTTTAATTTCTGTTGATGGAGTATCTGAGTTATTGGTTTTATTTTGATCTTGTAGATTTTGTTGACTATTATTTTCGGGAACGTTTTGATTATAATCTGAATTTTTGTTATCTGAATTATCTTTTTTATCAATATTTGACGTTGCGGGAACGTCTTCGATTTTGATAATTCGTTCTTGTTCTTGTGTTGCGGGTTGTTCGACTGGGACGCGGTTTAACACGATTCGTTGACGTTCTACCGTGTAAGTATAAGGCACGATTTTTTCGACTAAAACCGGTTTGCGGACAATTCGTTTTACTGGAATCAATTTTGCAACTTGAGTTTCGTATGGTTCGATTCGTACTTCTGTAATGGTTTTATAATCAGTAACGGGAATTTTTTCGACTTGTTCTTCTTTGACGATTTTGCGAACGGTGATAGGCGTTTTGCGTTCAATTTTTTCGACTATTGGTTTATAAGTCGTGTAAGGAACTTTGCGGACGACGATCTCGTCGATAGTTTTTGGAACTTGTACTTCTTGTTTCTTTATGATTTGTTCTTCTTTATAAGTAGTTTTTGTAACTGGGACTTGTTGGACTTGTTGTTCTTGAATAGTTGTTGTTACGGGTACGGTTTCTGTAACGTAATTTGGTTGATAGACTCTTTCGGTTCGATATTGCGTATCGGCGTGTAGCGGTGTGAAATACAGACCGGGCAATCTCCATCGGACGTTTCCTGTTGTGGGGTCGTAGTATTCTCCTCCTCGTTGCCAAGTTAATCGCGTGTAGGTTCTACCCGGAACTTCGACTTGTTTTGTAACGAATTGACCGCGTTCAACGGTTCGCGTTTGGTAGGTAGTTATAGGTTTATTAACTGTGTAGGTTCGAGTTTCGTAGGAAGTTTCTTGAATGGGAATGCGGTGTACTTCGGTTATTTCTTGTACTTCTGTTTCGTAAACCTGCTTTGGCACGACGTATCTTTCTTCTCGTTCATTTTTTTCTTCGACGTATCGAGTAACGTTGTAGCTTGTGTCTTGATATTGAGTTTCTTCAACTGGACGATCAACGATTGTTTTTCTTTCGACATATTTTGTTTCAGGAACTTCGCGAGCTACGGTGATTCGTCGTTCTCTTTTTTGCGATTCCCATTGCGTTTGATATTCTATAACTTCTTCTTCGACGTATTGAGTTTCGACTATTTTTTTGTAGGTCGTGTGAACGACTGGTTCTTTTATGATAGTCGGAGTTACGGAATATTTTTTTACTTTGTAGGTTGTAGGGTAGTAATCTGCTGACAGCAGAAAATTATCCGTGCAAAATAGCGAAATTACCAATGCGGTAATTGCGCATGTTATCCATTTTTGCGTTCTCATTTGAACCTCTCTTTTGGGTTAGAGTTTGTTTGTTGATTTGTAAAGTTGTTTGTAAGGTTAATACGGACAATTCAGGCAAGTTGACCGAGCGATTGATTATTGCCTAAATTTGACATTAACTATTTTCGCAGGATTTATTCAAAAAGCAAATACCCTGTCGAAATAATCAATACGACCGCTATTGTAGAAAATTCTTGCAAAAATAACACTATTCATACGTTCAAAATTATCCGTTTAGAATATTTTTTTGCGGTATTATCGTTATAACCCCTACAATCGTTACCAGATATTCCTTAATTCCCAGATTTTCGCCAATCAAATTTTTGTTGAAATTTTGGCAATTATTAAATCGATTTTTTTGACGCTGTTTTTTTTTGTAATATTCAGCAGAAATTTGTGTAACCGTTCACGGTTTTAAAATTCGGAATTTAAAAACCGTGAACGGTTACAAATGGTTATTTTTTGGGGGGACATTGGGGACGAAGGGGACGCTCTTGTTTAATCTCTGGGATTGATGACTCAAGGTGATAAAATTTAAAAAAATGGTAATATATCAGTGGAATAATTTTAACACGTATGAATATTGTACAAGCAACCTCATTTTCAACCTAATTTTTCTTACTATTGTTTAAAACCTCAGTAGCCAATGACACTCCCCACACCAACCTCATTACCTCATTAAAACAAATATTTTAGATAAAAAATATAAAAAAAATACAGTGGAAAATCCGTTCTAACTGAAAATTCAATCGAACAGCTTAATAATATTCATTTACCATT
>JAITAZ010000359.1 GCA_031283825.1 Planctomycetaceae bacterium
ACCAATGATGGCAGAAAAACGAATCGCAACAAAACTCACCGAAACGTTTTTCACAAAATAAGTCTTTGGATAATACCGCAATACAACTCGTATTGCGATTTTCAGCGTCTCGAAAGCTAGTCATTAAAAATTAAAAATTAAAAATTAAAAATTAAAAACTCATGTTACGCACTTGTTACCCCCGATCAGGTAGGCAACCGCTGACTCAGGTAGGCGACCTTTCGCCGAAAGGTCGCGTCGGCGTTAGCCGACGGTAAATCTGAAATGATTTTAATTATTGTAGAATCCATTTTATCGTTGCCTTCGGCAACGCGACCTTTCGGCGAAAGGTTGCGAACCTACGGTCGCCTACCTGATCTGGGGTAGCAAGTGCGTAACATGAGTTAGTTAGGATTATAATTTTTCACTTCCCTCTTTATCACATTTAAATTATTGACTTTTACTATACAAAGGCGTCATTTCCATTATCCGTGATTTTTCCGTATTCACCCAAAAAAATCCGCGATTATCCGTGTTTAAAAATATTTCCGAATTTAAAAAACCGTGAACGGTTAAAAATGAAATTTTAGAGACTCCCTTGAATTATTAAAAATTCCCCTTTGACAGTTTTTATCAAATTGTTATAATCCCCCCTCTTTTGGATTTTGACAATGTCGATTATTGTTAAATTGCTCGTTTGAATTTTCGATTAACGCCGCCTAATTACCTGTCAGAAAACAGGCTTTTAATGAATAACATTGAGTCGGCAAATTTCATAGCACGAGTTATATTTTGAATATTGATAAGTCGGCGAATTGTCTAAAATTCAATCGTTAGTTAGTTTACAAGAATTTAAAACCTACGCGCACGTTGCGCTGTTAGGCAACAAAATTAGTAACTATTCATCCGCGTTTTATTTTTTTATTAGTCCCGCAAAAAACGATATTATGAATTTTCGTTACAATTAATAATGTCGCTACGCACAAGGATTGATTAAGGCGAAAATTTACAATCCGTAAGTTACGCACGTATCGTGTCCCAGCAAAGATTAAGAAAAAAATTATCGAAATGAATAGCTACAAAAATTAAAACAAAAAATTAAAACATTCAAAATTTGAAAGAAAAAAAAGGTTTGAAAGATTTATGTCAAAGAAAAAAAATAATTTTAGCCCGTTTGTAATTTTCCGACGTAACCAAGTCGCATGGTTGGCTGGACTTGGAATAATGGCAATGATTTCGTTTATCATCTTGCCGGCATTTATACAATTTTCGCCGGGCATTAGATACGGAGAATCTCAACAAGACGTCGCAACGACAAGACATCACGGCAAAATCGATCTGCAACTTCTCGACAATTTAAAACGCAATCAAGATAATCTAACGCGATTTTATAATCGCCTTCTGTCGATAATCGTTCAATCAAATCCGTCCGTGATAACGTCGCAAGAACAACAGGCTAAACTCGGAAGATTAGCAATGAAAGCCGAACAACAATCCGAAAACTTCAACGACGAAGAACTAATTAACAATTGGTTGCTCGCAAGATACTCCGAAGACTTGGGAATCGCTATAACTCAAAATGAAGTCATTGAATATCTCAAAAATCTCTCAAATAATTTACTCACAAAACAAAATCTTAATCAAGTAGTCGAAGAGATAAATATTAGCGAACAATTTCTCGCATATTTAATAGGCGAAGAAATACGGCAAGAAAAAATGTCGTATCTTTTCTTTTCAACGCAAGGCACAATATTGCCTTCAACGCGATGGGATTGGTTTCAAAGACTCAATAAACAAATGACTCTCGAAGTCGCAACGTTGCCGGTAGAAACGTTTATCGACAAAGTTCCGGAACCAACTGCCGCACAACTAACGCGATTCTTCGACGAAAATAAAAAACGCATTGCCGATCCGACAAAACCTGAAACCGGATTTACGTCTCCTAAAAAAATCGCGTTCAGTTATATAAAATGCACGCCAAGCCAGAAATTGCTAGACTCAATTCCAAAACAAGACGTCGAAAAATACTACGAAGAAAATAAAGAAAGCTTGTTCCGAAAACCTGCCGAACAAAAAAAAGATTTACCAACTTTGCCCGGAATGGATCAAGGTAATTTCCAACTCAATAGAACGTTGCCCGCAGGAAGTCAGTCAACAGGATTAGGAGGACTCGGCAATATCATTCCTAAAATAGATTTAAACAATAAAAATAACGCAACGCCAATTATAGAAACGACTCCAACTTCAACTCCAACTTCAACTCCGACTCCAACATCGACTCCCAACTCGCCCGTGTTGACGCCGCCAACTCAGGACCAAACTCCAAAAGAAAACACAACCGAAATCGCGCCGAAATCGGATAATGAGAATAATGAAAATTCAACTAATGAATTTATGCGATCAAGAGTAAATTCTGTTACGAATAATTTTAAATTGGTTTCGTTTCAGAATGAATCTTCTGTTGAAATAAAAGAGCCGGTTGCGAGTAAGCCGGTCGAAAAAGTTGAGGAGAAAACAGACGCGAAAGCTGAAGTCAAAACAGACGCGAAAGTTGATACTAAAACCGAAGCGAAACTGGAATTGGTCGAAGAAAAAGCGGCTAGCGGCGCGGCAGATACGAACATTTTGTATAAGCCGTTATCGGAGGTTGAGGGTGCAATACGTCGTCATTTGACGCAGGTTAAGATTGATGCCGCAATAGTTTTGGTAGAGGAGAAGTTGCGGGCGCATTATGACGTTTATCGCGAGTATGTTAATAAAAAACTTGCCGAGCCGACATTAAAATTTTCGCAGCCGTCGCCGCCGGATTTATCGGCGTTGTTAGAGCCTTATGATCTTAAGTTAGTGTCGGAGGGGCTGGGTACGATATTTGACGTGATGCGTCATTCTGAATTTGTTCGCGGTGATGCGGAGCGTGAGTTTATATTTGAGTGGTTTAGGGGGCGTCCGTATGAGTATCAGTCGAGTAAGGTAGGCGGAGATTACAATAGTGTTCTTGTTTGGGCGACTGATTACAAAGACATTGTAGAACCGAAAAATATAGATGAATACGAGGGATTGCGTAATACGGTAATTAAACGTTGGAAAGAGGTTCAGGCGAGGGATATAGCGTTTAAGTCAGCGTCTGAATTTATGGAGAAGGCGAGGGGGGTGAAGGAATCGCTCAAGGTAGTTTTTGAGTCGAAGTCGGATTTGTTATCTGTAACGACGACGGAGCAGTTTACGTGGATGACGTTTGGATATTCGATTGATTCAGGTTCGTCGATTCGGTTGGGCGAGGTCAGGGAGGTTGGTGTTAAGTATGGCGAATCGGAGTTGGGCAACAAGTATATTTTCGCGCCGGGCGAGCAGTTTATGAGAGTTTCGGCGGGGCTTGGCGTTGGCGAGGTTGGCGTGGTATTTAATCAACCGAAGACGACTGTTCATATAATAAAGTTAATTAGTATATTCCCGTCTGATGAGATTCTGTGGGAACGTTTTAAAACAACGCCGCCTCAATTATATTGGCAGATTGGTCAGAGAGATAAATTATTAGAAGCCAGAGAAGCATGGCTAGAAAGTATCCGTGCTGAAATGGATTTCAAATGGATAAATAAACCAACAAAGCAAAACAGGTAAATGCGAAATCAAAATAATGAGAATCTCTAAAAACTCGTTTTTTTATTAACCACAGAGAACACAGAGTTCACAGAGAGAATATTTTTTAAAAATTAAATTAAATTTTAATTTAAATCCATAATTTTTCCTTTAATAAATTTAAATTATGTTTTGATTCAAATTAAAATTTTCTCTGTGTTCTCTGTGTTCTCTGTGGTTTAAAATTAGTTTTTAGAGATTCCCTGAGAGAATCTCTAATAATTGCCAAAGCTATGAGTAGAAATTTTCGATTTATTGTATTGTTGTTTGCGTTGATATTCCCGACGTTATTGACGTATATTTATTTTGAGTTGTTATCTGGCGGTTCTGGCGATATTCAACGATTTGCGTATGGTTTTGGCAAGTTGTTTCAATTTTTGATACCTTTGATTTGGATATTTTTTATTGATTATCGTCATGTTTGCGGCGGAGGCGGCGAGGTTGGCGAAGTTGTTGCGGGCGGGAGAGATGTTAGGTGGAGATTATATTATTTTTTTGAGGGTATAGGGTTTGGCGTATTTGTATTTTTGGCGATAATTTTTTTGTATTATTTTTATTTTGGCGTGTTTGGCGGCGAGTTGGCTGAAGGTTCGAGGGCAAGAAAAGTAATAGTTAGTAAGATAGTTGAATTTGGCATAAATGATTGGCGATTATTTTTGTTGTTAGGAATTTTTTATTCGGCGATTCATAGTGGTTTGGAGGAGTATTATTGGCGTTGGTTTTTATTTGGTCGTTTGCGTGATATTTGTGGTGCGGGGTTATCGGCGATTATTTCGGGTATAGGATTTTCAGCGCATCATATAATTTTGTTAAATGTTTTTTTTGGTTTTGATTCGATTCTTTGTCCTCTTGGTTCGTTAGCTATTGTGGTTGGAGGAATTTATTGGGCGTGGTTGTATCAGAGGAGTGGTAATCTTTATGGAGCATGGTTAGGTCATGGAATAATAGACGCTGCGATATTCTTAATCGGCTATATTATTTTTTCCGCGTAAACAAAAAGACGTTTTCTGTTTTATACTCACGAGTCATTAACCCCAGATTTCAAACAAGAACGTCCCCAACGTCCCCAGTGTCCTCCCCGAGCCATTAACCCCAGATTTCAAACAAGAATGTCCCCAACGTCCCCAGTGTCCCCCCCGAGCCATTAATCCCAGATTTCAAACAAGAACGTCCCCAACGTCCCCAGTGTCCCCTTTGTCCCCAATGTCCCCCCAAAAAATTATCGTAACCGTTCATACGCAAGAGAAAATTTCCTACGCCCTGAAAGGGCAATCAGCAATAGCGTAGGGTAGTATTTCCACGACAAATGAAGCCCTGCAAGGGCGACAGCAAATTTCAATTTTACAAAACGGCTTGCGCCCTTTCAGGGCTTGATTTTTCTAGGAAATTTCTACGTAGGGCGTTGCCCTACGCTATTGCTAGACGCCCTTTCAGGGCTTAGAAAATTTGTAACCATTCACGCAAAGAGAAAAATTTCCTTCGCCCCG
>JAITAZ010000365.1 GCA_031283825.1 Planctomycetaceae bacterium
GGACGCGTCGGCGTTAGCCGACGGTAAATCTTAATAGATTTTAATTATTGTCGAAACCGTTTTTATCGTTGCCTTCGGCCACGCGACCTTACGGCGAAAGGACGCCTACCTGATCTGGGGTAGCAAGTGCGTAACATGAGTGAGTAATTATGCGCGAGTGATTTAAAAATTTTTGTATATTTTTCTTTCTTGATCTGTTGTTTGATTTGTTTGATCAATTCTTGTTTTGCATTTTGGCAGTGCGTTTATAAATTTTTTTCCGTATGGTTTGGAATGAATTCTTGGGTCTAGTACGACAACTAGTCCGCAATCTGATTTTGTTCTTACTAATCTTCCGAATCCTTGTTTAAATTTTAGAATAGCATTCGGCAGCTGATATTCGTTGAATGGACTCCCTCCTCGATTTCTAATTGATTCAATTTTTGCCTCGACAACCGGTTGATTCGGTACTAGAAAAGGAAGTCTTGTAATAATTACATTTCTTAACGACTCTCCGGGTACGTCAACGCCTTGCCAAAAACTATCCGTTCCGAATAAAACGGCTCTGTTCGATTTTTTAAACTGACGAACCATCTCGCTACGCGGAATACCGCCGCCCTGAATAAGCAACGGCATGTCGCGATCGGCAAGCCACGATGTAACGTCGTTAGCGGTTCGTTTAAGCAATCCATACGCCGTAAAAAGCACAAACGCGCCGCCATCCGTCTCTGCAAGATACTTACGAATTGCCGTCGAATAATATAGTCGTAATTTTTCGTCATTTGAATCCGGCAAAGGCGCGTCGCGCACCATCACGAATGTTACTTGCTCAAGATAATTAAACGGACTACCAAGACGTAATACGTCAATCGAAGGCATTCCTATCTGCGTCTTGAAAAACGTAAATGGATCAGACATTGATTTTCTCTATTTTAGCAAATATTCTGTCGGACTTTTTATACTACATCTCAAAATTTCTACCGGATATTTTCCTAGTGTTTAGTTCTTGGTATTTTTTTGATTTACTCATGTTACGCAGTAGTTGTCCGGCAGCAGTATGCGATATTGTTTTTTTGTAAGCGTTCACGATTTTTAAATATTGTAACTATTCAGTAGGCGATAATTGATCAGGTAGGCGACCTTTCGCCGAAAGGTCGCGTAGGCGTTAGCCGACAGTAAATCTGAATTGATTTTAATTATTAGAGATTCCCTTTTGTCGTATTTCTTTTGCTTGTTTGATTTGTTCTTCCGTGATATTTTCGCTTACATTGTCGAGGACTTTACAATTTGGCTTATTTTTTCTTAGTTTTTCGGCGGCGGGATTAGTAACGGACGTTTTGGTTACGATAATATTATTTAATTTTTTGAATTTTATCATGTCGTCGAGCGCGGCGTCGGTTACGTTGGTTCCGCCCAGATGCAACCATTCTAGATTTTCAATTCCTAATAAACTCTTCGCTCCCGCGTCGCTGATTTGACATAGATCAAGATTGAGCCAAGTTATTATCTTTGCAGAATTGAAATCTTTAATTTTAACCGCTCCTGTATCGGTAACATTAGTCAAGTAAAGATTCAAACGTTTGAGCTTTGCAAGCGGTTTAAGTTCTTCAAGACCGGCGTCGCCGAAATCTGTTTGGCTTACGTCTATATCTTGTAGCGTTGGAATTTTTGCTAATTTCGCGCCGGCGGCGTTGGTAATATTCGTTTTGCTCAATCTTATTTTTCGTAATTTTTTTAGTTGAGCAAGGTGATCGATTCCTGCGTCGGTAATTTTAGTTCCGCCGAGAGTCAATTCAACCAGTTCAGGATTATTCGATACAATTTCAATAAGTTCCGAATCCGACGTTGCCGAGTTGTCCAGCTTGAGAACGCGAATAGCTTGCTTCGCCTTGACAACTTCATCAGACGCGAATGTCAATTTACGTAACGAAAATTCCGAATCGCAAAAAATCAAAACGAAAAATAGAAACGCCGTTAGAATCAGCGTCGGTTTTATTTGACATAAAAAATGCAAGTAAAAATTTGGATCGTTTGTTTTCATTTTTTTGTTTTTAAGTTAATTTTTGTTTCAAAAATTGGTGATATTGTAACATGGAAAATTTGCGGGATTAATCAGTTGCAGAATTTTTTAAGGTGATTTATGGGACGAAGCGGACATTGGGGACGTTTTGGTTTAAAATCTAATTTGAAAAGACTCAATGTCGGCGTTTTTGAGTCGTTGGTTTACAAATACTCTTCGGCGGAGTTGCCTAGAATAGAGTAATCGATTTTATCAAATTCAATTTTTGGCGCGGCGTTTATTGAGTTAATTTTTGCGGCGTATTCAATATCTTTATCGAAACCTAGTTGAATAAGTTTTTTCGCGCCGTCTCCGATTCGTAAATTTTCGAGTAGGTTTCTTTGTTGCGATTCGCGATTCCATTTACCTGCGCAAGATTCGGCGATTTTGTCTAGTTTTACGGTTTTGTTTTCCGATTGAATTAACGTTACGATAAATCCGGCTAGAAGAATATCTTCCGACGTGATTTTTCCCTCTGTTCCCGAGCAAATTATAACTATACGTTTTTCATTTTTGATTTGACGTATTATTTCGGCGGCGTTGACAAAACTTGCGAGCAATAATTTTTTAGCGTTTTTTGCGGCAATCATAGCGAGTGTTCCGTTGGTACTTGTGAATATCAAAGTTTTATTTTTGACAATATCAGGAATCATATCCGACGGCGAATTGCCGACGTCAAATTGTTCGATACGTTCGCAATTTCTTTCTCCGCCGAGAATGACATCTTTTGCGGCGGATTCGCGAAATTTCAGGGCGTCGTCAACTTTTAAAACCGGCACGATTGCTTTTAATCCTGCGTCGATTGCATAAGTTAAAGTTGTCGTTGATCGCAAGACATCTATTACAACCGCGCATGCGCCGCTAATGACATCTTTATTTTTTTTCGCGTCTGCCGGCAACTGGAAGACGTTAATCGTCTGATTCATTTTTTTTCGTACAATAAAAAATAGCGATACAAAAATATCTCCTTGAATAGCAATCCAATAAACAAGGGCGATAATTATACCGACATCAACATCAGACGCAACACCACCCGATATTAGAAAACTTGGTAATATTTCAATGGAATTTTTGCTTTGTTTATTGAGTCCCTCAATCGTTGATTTGAAATTATCTGTTCTCTTTTTCGTCTTAAAATAGTTCGTTCTTTAAAGAGAATATTTTTAAAGGGACAAAGGGGACAAAAGGGACTTAGAGGACATTTAGAACGCGCCGACTTAAAATCTAGGATTAAAGACTCAAACAATAAAATAAGGGAACTTCTAAAAACTCGCTTTTTTATTAACCACAGAGAACACAGAGTTCACAGAGAAAATTTGAATTTGAATCAAAACATAATTTAAATTTATTGTAACCGTTCACGTTCAAGAGAAAAATTTCCTAAGCCCTGAAAGGGCGTAGGATTTTTTCTTTTGAACGTGAACGGTTACAAAAAAATAATATGGTTTTAAAAAGCCAAAGATAATTTTTTTGGGGGACTTAGGGGACATTGGGGACGCTGGGGACACAGGGGACGTTCTTGTTTGAAATCTGGGATTGATGGCTCGGTGGGGGACAAAATTTAAAGAAAAAATTTCTCTTTGTTAAAAGCTGTTGTTTTCTGTTGAGTCGTTAATCATGGTTTTTAAATTAGTGTGTCCCCAGTGTCCCCTAAGTCCCCTTTGTCTCCAATGTCCCCCCAAAAAATAATATGGTTTTTAAAAAACCGTGAACGGTTACGAAAATAGAATATACATTATTATTGAAATATGTTTTTTATTTTCCCTCTTTTTATAGATTCCTGTACAAAAATAATAAGCGTTACAATATGTACCAAAGTC
>JAITAZ010000186.1 GCA_031283825.1 Planctomycetaceae bacterium
CGGATTAACGTGAATAAAATTTTTGTAGTAAAAAAGAAATTTATCAATGTTGTCTGTAGGAATTTTATCAAGAGTCCAATCAGATTCGTCGGCGAGACAAACTGTTGAAAACAATGCAACGAAAAAAACAACGCGAAATAATAAATTCATAATTTTGCACCGATTTTATAATTTGATGAAACTATTCTGTAGGCAATCTAGGCAATCATTGATCTGGGATAATCCTTGATTTTGGGCAATCATGATCTTGGGCAATCATTGATCTGGTAGGCGACCTTTCGCCGAAAGGTCGCGTTGCCAAAGCAACGTTAGCGATGATAAGTTTAGATTAAGGGAACTTCTAAAAACTAATTTTATTAGGAACGCGGGCGTCCCGCCTGCATGACAAACGCCGAAATATGCGGTCGAGACGACCGCGTTCCTAATAAAAATAAATTTTACATGAGGTTTTTAGATGTTCCCTTAAGTATTCAAAAATAGTATCGTATATTTTTATAATTTGATATAAACGACGTGATAATATAAAAAATTATAAAATTTGTCAATAGCATTTTACTTTGTTGAAAATAAGGTCGCGTTGATGAAGGTAACGTTAATGGCGTTAATCAACATTATCGTCGGCTACCGCCGACGCGACCTTTCGGCGAAAGGTTGCGAACCTACGGTCGCCTACCTGAGTCGGCGGTCGCCTACCTGATCGGGAGTAACAAGTGCTTAACATGAGTGAATAATATTCTGCTGAAATATTACAAAAAATCTAAAAATTCCTATTGGAGAAATTCTGAAAATTTTATATACTCCGCAACCATCGACTTTTTTTACGCCAAATCACTTGGAAAATTTCACGTACCTTTACGCATTTATTACACTCAAAAAATCGTGATTCAAATTTCTAAATAATTCCGAATTCCGAATTCCGAATTCCGAATTCCGAATTCCGAATTTTACTTACAATTTACGCCTTTAACGGCAACTTTTAACCGAATCATAAAATTGATTCAATAATACAAAAATGAATATCCATAAATTACTGTTTGATAATTTGACCACCTCGAAATTTACAATTTTTGTAACGTTAATTATTTTTTCATTCGCCTACATCCTCGCAACCCCGAACTTCGTCCGCGCCGATTCCTCCAACGATCTCCTCGAATCTGCTAAACAACTCTACAACCAACAAAAATACGAACAAGCACGAGTCGCATTCGACGACTTTCTCAAACTCTACCCATCGCACTTTCTAATAAACGAAGCAAAATTCTACCTCGCCGACTCATACCTCTACCTCAAAAAATACGATACCGCCATCAATCTCTACTCGCAACTCGCAACTCTGCCTAAAACCGATCCGCTCACTCGCTCCGTCCTCTTCCGACTCGGCGAATCCTACTACACAAAAGGCGATTACACCGCCGCAAAAATTCATCTCGAAAATTTCGTCCTCGACTTTCCACAAGATTCATACCTGCAATACGTCCTCTATTACTTAGGAGACGTCGCAATGGCTGACAATAACCCCAAAGCCGCCATCCACTACTTTGAACAAAATATCAACCTATTCCCAAACGGAGGACGATTACTCGAAAATAAAATCGGATTAGCCGTCGCAAAAAATCAACTCTCGCAAATCGCCGAAGCCGACGCTATCTTCGCCGAACTTCTCAACAACAACGACCCCAATACCATCGAACCAACAACTTACCAATACGGCGTCGCCCTACACGAAAGAGGAGATAACGCAAAAGCTATCACTACGCTAAATAATTTTCTCGCTCGATGGAATAACAGCTCGCTGACAAACGACGTTCTCCGCGTTCTCACAAGATGCTACGTCTCGCAAAAAGATAACAACAAAGCCCTCGAAACTATCGCAAAAATCGCCAACCCGTCCATCGACGATAACCTGATAAAAATAAGATTGCTCATCCGACTAAAAAAATCAAACGAAGCCGAAACCCTACTCACACAAACCGAAAAAAGAACCGACGCTCTACCACACACAGACGAAATTATATTTCTCAAATCTGTCTTGCAATACTTCAAGAAAAATTGGACAAATACAATCGCACTACTCGAACAAGTCCTACTGCCAAAATACGCCACGCAAAATACCGCAACAATAAATAATATTACATACAACGTTACCTTCGGATACTTAACATCACCGCAAAATGTCAATAAACATAATTTAAGCGATGAAGTTTTTCTTCACGCTTGCGCATATCTCGCGCTCGCTTACGCAAGATCAGGAAACAAAAACAAAGCCGACGCCATCCTAAACGAAATGACCGGAAACGTAGCAAATACAAATCAATCCGAATTAACTAAAATCGTCAACGATACTTACGCCCGCTTGACAAAAATCTACTCGACAAACTCCGAGCCTTCAACCAACAACGATACTCTCGCAACACTCAACTCAAGTGCTGGTCAATGGAATCCAACAACCGCTACAAGATCACGCGGCGACAATAAACCGTCATCGGTAAATTGGTCAAATAACAATGTCAATCTCGACAAAAATAAAAACGCTTACTCAAATCCCGACCCGATTCAACAACAAAACTCCGCCGCGAAACCGCCTCAAACAACCGGCTCCGATATCGACCGATTCTGGATCGCATATCGCGAATTTGAAAATCGTAATTGGAACAACGCCGCCGCACAACTCGAACAAATTCTCCAGACAAAATATTTCGACCAACTAAAATATCTAACAATCAACTACAACTACGCAACAAACGACGCAACAAATAAACTCGATTCAAAAACATTCGCGAAAGCATGTTCTATGCTCGCATTGTCGTTTGCTAATCTGGGCGAAATCGATAAAGCAACCGCAACTCTAACGGCATTCGCTAATAAAATCAATTCAACCGACACAACTCAACAAAATATTTTAAACGATACCAATTCGCAATTCGTAAATATTATTCGTAACAATAATTCAAATTCGAATACAAGCAACGGCGTCAACAATAATTTTGCTCAACAAATTTCCGAATCCGAACAGCGTAGAATAATCAAAGAATGCAACTCGCTATTCAACTCGCGACGATACGAACAAGCCGACGCAAAATTACGCGAACTGTTACAAAAAAACATGTCGGCGGAGATTTTGCCGGAAGCATTATTGCTGAGAGGAAGAACGTTGTTATCAATAGGAAATGAGCGAGAAGGAATAAAATTATTGGAACGAATAAAAACGGAATTTATCTCGTCGTCGCAGTACAAAGATTCGCTTTGGAATCTTGGTTTGTATTACGAGGCGTCGGGAGATTCGATTAAGTCGGTAGAATATTTTCAACTTTTAATAGACGAATTTCCGAATTATAAAAATATCGACGGAGCATTGTATTATGTCGCGCTAGACGATATCGACAACGGAAACGGACGAAAAGGAACGTCATATTTGTTACGGATTTATAGAAATTACCAAGCCGGTCAATATTGGTCTCATGCGGCGTGGACTTTGGCTTACGAAGAGTACAAAAAAAAGAATTACGCACAAGCGGAAATTTACTTGCAAAAGACCCTGCAACATCCGCCCGATTACGCAATACTCGACAGAACGCTGTATCTCAAAGGCGAAATCGCGTTGCAAAGAAAAGATTACGCGATAGCATCGCAGGCGTTTCAAGAAGTGATCAATCTTTGCCCCGACAGCCTGCTAATCCGCGACGCCAATCGAGGAATACAAACGGCAAATCGCGCGTCGAGTAATGTCAGATGAGGTAACTATTCAATCGTAGTTTTTTAAGGGACAAAAGGAACAGTAGAGACAAAAGGAACGTTTGGTTTTAACTCTGATTGAAAAAACTCAAGAGAGACGTCTTTTGAGTCTTTTCAATTAGATTTCAAACAACGACGTCCCTAAAGTCTCGCCTGTTCCTACTGTCCTCTAAAAAAAACAGCGGCTGAGTAATTACAAAATTACGTTGATTATTTTACGATAATTTTTGTTTCATATTTTGAGATTAAATTTAACTGGAGGAAATTATGTCTGGAGAAGTATTATCACAAGACGAGATTGAGAATCTCATGAACATAATGACGATGTCGGACAAGAAGGATAAACCTGCTCCGACAAATGGCATAGATGGTTTGGGCGGCGTCGGTGCTGGTGCTGGCGGCGGGTTATCTGGTCGGGTTGGCGGCGGGATGCACAATCATATTGTTTCGTCGGCTGGGGAGTGGACGCATCAGGAGAAAATAACGCAGTATGATTGGAAACGTCCGGAGAGGGTTGGCAAGGATCAGATGAAAACTCTTCAGACATTGCATGAGGGATTTGGTCGAAAGTTTGCGGCGGATCTTTCGGCGATGTTGCGGACGATTGTAGAGGTGAAGTTGACGAGTGTGAGTCAATTAACATACAGCGAGTTTATTTTTAGTCTTGACAATCCGACATGTTTTAATTTACTTCGTGCTGATCCTCTTGAGGGCAATATTATTCTTGACATAAATCCGTCGATTTTGTATCCAATGATAGATCGTCTTTTGGGCGGCGGGCGAGAGGGAACGATGATGGCAAGGCGTCCGTTGACTGAGATTGAGTTACGTCTTGTTTCGCGGATAACGAATCTTTTTTTGAAGGAGTTGAAACATGCGTGGGAGAATGTGATGGAGTTAGATTTTAGTGTTGTTCAGGTGGAAAGTAATCCGCAATTGATACAGATTGTTCCTCCGAATGAGGTTGTTGTGTTATTATGTTTTGAGGTTGCGTTGATAGAGGTTCGTGGGATTATAAATTTGTGTATTCCGTATAATTCGTTTGAACGAATTGCGGGCAAACTGACGACTAATGCGTGGAATGCGTATGGCGCGAAAAAGCAAGCGACGCCGCAATCAATTAAGAAAATAAGCAAGTCGATTCGCAACATGCATGTTCATTTGAAGGTAAAGTTAGCGGATGCCAAGATACAAATGAATCAACTATTGAATTTGCGGGTTGGAGATATTATTTGTACGCAAAAGAATATTTCGTCTCCGTTGTTAGTGAGTGTTGAGGGAATCCCGAAATACTGGGGCAAAGCCGGAACATACAGAGGCTACACCGCAATAGAAATTGAAAACACCATCGACGACCCAACAGAAATTATCGCTCAAGAGTAAATATAATTATCAGAGGAAAATTTATTTGTAAACGTTCACGGTTTTAAATTATGAATTATGAATTTAAAAACCATAATTAGGGAATCTCTAAAAATTAATTTTAAACCACAGAGGACACAGAGAACACAGAGAAAATTTTAATTTGAATCAAAACATAATTTAAATTTATTAAAGTAAAAAATTATGGATTCAAATCAAAATTTAATTTTTTAAGAATATTCTCTCTGTGAACTCTGTGTTCTCTGTGGTTAATAAAAAAACGATTTTTTATAAGTTCCATTTAATGACTTTTTTTTTGTATTTGCTGCGATTTTTATTTTTTTATTTTGTGTATTGCGGCTTTTTTTTTGTCTTTTGAAATAATATTTATAACTCATGTTACGCACTTGTTGCCCCAGATCAGGTAGGCGACCGTAGGTTCGCAACCTTTCGCCGAAAGGTCGCGTCGGCGTTAGCCGACGATAAAGTTGAATTGATTTTAATTATTGTCGAATCCATTTTATCGTTGCCTTCGGCAAAGCGACCTTTCGGCGAAAGGTCGCCTACCTGATCTATTACCGCATCTATTACCGCCTACCTGATCAATAAACGCCTATTGACGGACAAATACTGTGTAACATGAGGTTAATCATTATATTTTATCCAAACATTATTGAACTGTACTTTATTTCCATGTCCTTGTAGATATAATCCGCGAGCTTCTGGAGTTTCTTTTTTACATCCGGGAGTTTCATGTTTTGGCTCGAAGTTTTTGTGAATAACGACTCCGTTTTGAATAACGGTTAATCGAGCGTTGGCGATTTTCTTTCCATCGTCTCCGAATTTTGCCGGAACAAAATCGATGTCGTAAGTCTGCCATTGCAAAGGCGGATAACACATATTCAAATTCGGTGCTGCTTGTTGGTAAAACCCGCCGCACTCGTTATTCAATCCTTCTAGCCCAAACGAGTCTAAAATCTGACATTCGTAACACTCGTCGATATATACTCCGCTATTTGATCGACCTTGACCGGAATCATTCGGCATGTATGAAGTCAAAAATTCAACATGCAAGATATACGGTCGTTTCTGAAATGGTTTTGTCGAAGCCTCTGACCACAACGTTTTTGCGGTGTCGTTTGTTTTCGATTTCGTCAAAATCTCCGACGGTTTTCCGTCGGTAAATATTGAAATCCCGCCGTCAGGAATTTTCAATCCTAACGTCTTACTTTTCCGCACGACCTTTTCTAATGTTTCATCCTTATCGACATTTATAAGTTTACCTTCGTCAATCTTATAACGATTAGTTCGCGGACGTTCAACTTTCTTGCGTTTTATTTCGCCTTTGTCGTCTTTTTCTTCGCGCTCGTTATCTTTAACGATAAGAAATTCATTATCGATATGTGCGTCTGCAAATAAACGTAAATTTCCGCGATTCCATCCTTCGCCGGATAAACCGCCGGAAAAAACAACAAACGAAAACTTGCCATTGCCGCGAGCAACAACATTAAATCCCATAACATTAGGATTGTCGCCGACAAGACGATACTCGCCTTGAATTTTATAATCTCGTGCCGCGTCTTTGTTGTCGGCGGCTATCGATTCAACCGAAGTATATTCGACTGCAACCGAAATCTCAACAATCGCAACTGAAAACATTACCGACATAAACAGTCCGATAATGCTAAATAAAACAACTCGTTTCATTTTTTTTATCCTAGTTTTTAAGAGAATGTTTAAAGATCGCAATTAAAATTACAAAAATTTAATTGCGTTCTTAAAAGTTAAATTAAGTTTATGTCAACGCAACATAAACCATTGCAATTGTGCAACTCAAAAGAAGAAAATTTCCAAATTAAATTTCTAAACGTCTTAATTAAACGCCGTTGAAAATTCGCCGATTGAGACGCAAGTTACAGTAAAATTCATAAGTTCGTCAAGCTGATCGAGATCGTTGACGTTATATAATTTGTTTCTGTAATTTTTTCGTCGGCTTATTGAATCGGCGATTTAATGCTTGTATTATAGCTTCGGCTTTACCTTTAACAATACCTTGTAATATGCTTTCGGCTTTACGCCTTTTTCTGCGTTTTTTTGTAGTAACTCATGTTAAGCGTTTGCTACTCCAGATCCGGTAGGCGACCGTCGACTCAGGTAGGCGACCGCCGACTCAGGTAGGCGACCTTTCGCCGAAAGGTCGCGTAGCCGAAGGCAACGATAAAATGGATTCGACAATAATTAAAATCAATTCAGATATACCGTCGGCTAACGCCGACGCGACCTTTCGGCGAAAGGTCGCCTACCTGGTCTGGGGCAACAAGTGCGTAAAATGAGTTATTAAAGTAAAAAATTATGGATTTAAATCAAAATTTAATTTAATTTTTTAAAAATATTCTCTCTGTGAACTCTGTGTTCTCTGTGGTTAATAAAAAAAACGAGTTTTTAGAAGTTCCCTATACTTTGAACGGTAACAAATGGTTCTTTTTTGGGGGGACTTAGGGGACGCTGGGGACAAAGGGGACATTGGGGACGCACTAATTTAAAAACCATGATTAACAACTCAACAGAAGACAACAGCCTTTTTAAAAGAGAGAGATTTTTTTTCAGTTTTATATCCTCGAGCCATTAATCCCAGAATTTAAAAAACCTTGAACTGTTACATTTTTGTGAATATACATGAAATAATCATTTGCATTTTTCGCGATTATCTGTGTTTAAAAATAATTCCGAATTTCCTATCCGAATTTCCTCTTGACAATCTTTTGTGCGTCTATTATACTACGCGACCTTTTAACTGGCGTGATGAATTGACGGTGAAAATTTGTCGCGGGGAAAAAATTTTTTGCAAGATTTTGGCGATATGAAAGCAATATTTCACAATGCGGATAAGCGAAGGGTAACGGGATTGTTATCGTTGTTCGTTTATGTTTATGCGCTTGTATTATTGCCGGTTTTGCATTCTCATTACGATTCTGTCGGCGATTTGGCGTGTGTGTCTAATGTTTGTAGTTGTTTAGAATTAGATTCTTTTCAAAGCTGTTTAGATTCACGCGATAATTGCGCTGGTTATGAGATTGAGTATAATCATGAAGAATGTCATATTTGTAAGATTCTTTGTACGACAATTCCGTTATTTGAGAGTAGCGGCGGAGTAATTATCGTTACGAATATTCTGATTGAATCTTTTTTAATTTCTGATAATCCGAAAGTTCAATTCGCTTGCGGCGAGCCTTCGTGTCGTGCGCCGCCGGCGGCGTTATCTTTTGTTTAGTGCTTTTTATTGTATAGAGTTTTAAGTTGTCTGTTGCGACAAGTAATTAGGATTCGCGCTGATTAAATATTGGTTAGCGTTGTCTGATTACGCACAATGACAATTTTTAATGATAACTGTCTATTTAAATTTATTAAATTTTTTGTAATTATTCAGTAGTAGTTTTTAAAAGATATTAAGGACAAAGAAGAGACAAAATGTACGTCGTTGTTTGAAATCGAAGATTAACGACTCCAAAGACATTACTCTTGAGTTTTTTCAAACAGATTTTAAACCAAAATGTCCCTTCTATCCCTTCTGTCCCTTAAAAAATTACGACTGAACGGTTACAAAAAAATTGTTATTCAATATTTAAAAAATCAAAATTTAAAAAATCAAAGGAGAATAAAAATGAAAAATTACAAATCCTATTTTGAGATTTATCGTTTGAGAGCTGTTTTTGTCAAGAACGGTTTTACGTTGGTGGAG
>JAITAZ010000465.1 GCA_031283825.1 Planctomycetaceae bacterium
GATCAAAAGATCACCGATAGAGACGCAAAGCATTGCGTCTCTACATTGGGTTTAGCAATTTAAAAACGCTAAAAGTCCCTAATAAATTGTTACAACGCAAAATCCAAAATAAATTTTCCAACTAATATTACATAATTCCGAATTTAAAAATCCGTGAACGGTTACAAAATAAAACTCGCAGCAAACGCTTAACATGACTCAAAAGATAAAACAAATATTTCACTAAAAATCACTTTACACCCTCAAAAACAAGGAGAATAAACATGACAAACAATAAACTAAACCCAATAATACGACAAATTGTTGCGATAATTTTCGTTTCAATAATTTGTCTCTGCATCGTAACGACAAACTCGGCACAAAACAGAAACGACGATAAAAATAAAAAATCAAACGCAACTAAATCTCAAAATAATTATCGTCAGCCTGCAAGCTCAAAAACGCCATCAACTCGCTCGGCTCCGCGCTCGGCTCCTCCGCGTTCAGAGTCGCGAGCAACGCCGCCGCGTCGTTCAGAGTCTAGAACAACTTCGCCGCGTACAGAGTCGCGATCAACTTCGCAGAGTTCGGAAATTCGATCAAAATCTCAGCGTTCGGAAGTTCGAACAACTCCGCCGCGTTCAGAATCTCGACCAACAACGACACGCAGAATAGAATCGACAAAAACAATAAATTCAACCGCGAAAAAAACTCCAACTCAATCGTCTCAACCAACTCAAACTCAACCAAAAATTTCAACTTCTACAACAACAAAAACTTCAACTACATCGACAACTTCGACGTCGACTCCAAAAGTACAAACCGAAACCGCCGCCGTAACTCGTAGCGAAAAACCCGTCGATAAAACGGCGAAAAAAACCGAAACTAAATTGCCGACCTTCCGCCGAAGTAATCAAACAATAACCGCATCCGGTAAAGTCGAAACGCGAAAACTTCCTGAAAACGCGTCAAAAAACCAAACAGTTCGCACGTCAGATTTGCTTCGACGTTCCAAAACGTCTTCGGCAAATTCGAGAGCCAATAACGACGCGAATAATCGTAGCGTTAATGATCGCGTAATCGCGCCGTCGCCTAACCGCGTTGGCGGTTTACGCACGCCGCCCCGTAAAGAAGAAATCGCGAAAGCAATAATCAAATCAAACCAATTAAAAAATTCTCCGCAACATCATCGCCAACCGCCGCCGTCGGTAGTTAAAAACGTGCGTAAAAATTTTCGCGGTTACAACGATTATTGGACAGGCGATTGGTATAGACGTCATCCGAAATCATGGCGTCCGATTGCAATTCCAAATCACGCTTGGTGGAGACGCCCGTACTGGAAAGATACCTGCAATTGGTTCGATACAGCTTTTTTCGCCGGCATCGCGATCAATAATATGTTGCATACTTACGATTATTATCCATATTACTACGGCTCAAATATCGCATACTACGGCGATATGGTTTACGTCAACGGCGTCCCATACGTCAGCGCAACCGAATATTATCGCCAAGCCCTAAATTTAGCCCGCACAGCAGACGCATTGATAAAAGCTGAATCAGAAAATTCGCCGCAAGTTGTCGTAATAAATCAACAGCCGCCCGAACAAACTCTACCCGAACAAACGACGCAAATCAATCAACAAAACGCTACAAACAACGACGGATGGCTGCCAATGGGAACATTCGCGTTTTTAGATTCAGAAAATGAAAACAATATCGAAAACATAAACGCAAACGAAAATAATTCGCAAATATTAACCCGCGAAATTTTACAAATCGCAACAAATAAAGTCGGACAAATTCGCGGTAACTTCGTCGATGAAAAAAATAATACAATCAGACAAATGATCGGTGCTATCGATCCCAAAACGCAACGAGTCGCACTAAGATTTGTTGACGATAATACAATCGTCTGGGAATGCGGTTTGTGGAACCTGACTCAAGATACAGTTCCAATTTTAATTCACTCCGGCGAATCAAAATTTGAACAAAAAACACTAATTAGACTACTCAACGATACAGATTCAGATGCCGAAATTAACCCAGTTACAGGCGAAATCGAATTAGCACCGTAATAAATTTAAAAACTTTTAAACAAGATAATAAGGAATTTGCAACAAACACAATTATTTAATTTGTTTGTTTGTTTTAATATATCAGTGGAATAATTTTACTGGACAATTTTATTTTTCATTGTCCTGCAAGGACAGTACATTATTAACCGTATGCTTTAGCATACGGTAATGGCAATAACACATTTAAAAGTCCCGCTAGGGACGACACTTGATATTCAGAACGAGATACAATTTTTTTGCGTTATCAAGTGTCGTCCTTACAGGACTTAGTAACTCATGTTACGCACTTGCTACCCCAGATCTGGTAGGCGACCTTTCGGCGAAAGGTTGCGAACCTACGGTCGCCTACCAAATCAATTACCGCCTACAGACGAACAAATACTGCGTAACATGAGTTCATAATAATTAAAAAACAAATATTCCTCTTGTATTACTCAAAACTCAATTCCGAATTAAAAAACCGTGAACGGTTACTTATTTTTTTCGTAACGAGATTTCCTCGAATTATGCTTTCCTAATTTTCTGCGTATTCTGCGTTAAAATTTTTTATCAAATTTAAACGCAGAATATCGCA
>JAITAZ010000475.1 GCA_031283825.1 Planctomycetaceae bacterium
CGTTTCAAAATAAGGTTCGTCAATAAAGTCTATGCCAAACTTGCTCAATTGAGTCATGTCCGGCAAGTTAATATTGGATTTTGACATCACAAAAAAATAAATGTTAGGGTTAAAGGTTGTTTAGAGTTGAATAACTCAAAGAATAAAATCTACATAAAATTTATCCTGAATTTTAATCTAATTGAATCGACAAAATTGTAAAACCCCATTAAATAAAAATCAATCCCCAAGAATAAACCGCTCTGTAGAATTCGGCTATTGAAAAACATAAAAAATTACAAAAACAAAAAATTTTCAAAGGCGACAGTTTATTACCGAATAAAAAACGATATACTAGTTGACAAAATTTTGTAAAAGACAAAAAAGGAATGTAACCGTTAACGGTTTTTAAATTCATAATTCATGTTACGCACTTGCTACCACCAACTCAGGTAGGCAATCGCCTACCAGATCTGGGGCAACAAGTCCCTTTTGAGTCATTAACTACTGATTTCAAACAAGAACGTCCCCCCCAAAAATTACCTTTGGCTTTTTAAAACCCATATTATTTTTTTGGGGGGACGCTGGGGACATTGGGGACTTGGGGGACGATGGGGACGCACTAACTAAAATCTAGGATTATTGACTCATGTTACGTGTTACCTCAGATCAGGTAGGCAACCGCCAACCAGATCTGGGGCAACAAGTCCCTCTTGAGTCATTAACCACTGATTTCAAACAAGAACGTCCCCTGTGTCCCCAAAGTCCCCATCGTCCCCAATGTCCCCCCAAAAAATTACCTTTGGCTTTTTAAAATCCATATTATTTTTTGGGGGACGCACTAACTAAAATCTAGGATTATTGACTCAGTTACGTGCTACCCCAGATCGGTGATCAACCTGATCGATAAACGCTTACGGAATAGTTACAATATTTAAAACCGTGAACGGTTACTAAATATTTAACATATCATTCAACAAATTCAGCAAAATGATATTGAAAAAAACTCGCATGATTCGGGTTGGTTCTATTTTGATTGGCGGCGGCGAACCGGTGGCGATTCAGAGTATGACTGCAACCAAAACCGCTGATGTCAAATCGACTGCCGAAACTTGTCAACGTCTTGCGGATGCTGGGGCGTCGATTGTTAGAATTGCAGTCGATTCAAAACACGACGCCGACGCGCTTCGTGAAATACGAAAATTAACCAATGCGAATTTGTCTGTCGATTTGCAAGAAAATTATAAATTGGTTGAACTCGTCGCCCCTCACGTTGACAAAATCCGATACAATCCCGGACATTTACATCATGCCGAGCCTCAAACGAGTTGGCGAGATAAAGTTAAATTTATTGTCCAAGTCGCGCAAGATAACGATTGTGCGATTAGAATCGGCGTAAATTGCGGAAGTCTTGACCCGAATCTGTTGCGGGAATTCGAGTCGGTTAAGGTTAAAAATATCGACCTGATGATACGCAGTGCAATTGAACATGCGGAATTTATCGACACGTTGAATTTCACGCGATATTGTGTTTCGATAAAGTCGTCTGACCCTGAAACGGTGATTGTGTCGAACCGGCGATTCTCTGAACTTCGACCTGAAATACCGTTGCATCTTGGCGTAACTGAAGCCGGACTTTTGCCTGAAGGCGTAATTAAATCGCGAGCCGCAATCGAACCGCTGCTTGCCGACGGAATCGGAGACACAATGAGAGTTTCGTTGACAGTTCCTAATAATCGCAAAGAGGAGGAAATAATCGCCGGAAAGTTGATTTTAGACAATGTCAAAAAGGGTGAAATTTTTTCGGGGACTTGGAAACAATCGGCGTTAAATATAGTGAGTTGTCCGAGTTGTGCGAGAGTTGAGAATGATCGTTTTGTTACGTTGGCGGAACAGATTTACGCTCAAACGAGACCAATCAAAGATTATCCGTTAACGATAGCTGTCATGGGCTGTCGAGTAAACGGCCCAGGCGAAACCGACAACGCCGACTTCGGAGTCTGGTGTGGAATAAAATCAGTAAATCTAAAACAAAAAGGAACAATCATCGGAACTTTCTCCTACGAAGAAATCGTACCAAAACTGCTTGAACTAATAAATAAAGGGAACTTCTAAAAACTTGTTTTATTAGGAACGCGGGCGTCCCGCCTGCATGACAAACGCCTAAATATGCGGTCGAGACGACCGCGTTCCTATTAAAAATAAATTTTACATGAGTTTTTTAGAAGTTCCCTTCAGATTTACCGTCGGATAATGCCGACGCGACCAGTCTGGGGTAGCAAGTGCGTAACATGAGCAACTAATACAACTCTTACTTCGTCCTGTCCCCTTATTTTTTACTTAAACGGAATAATCGGAATTTAATCGCTACTTTTAGCCTTCGACCAACCAAAAAACCGAATTTGAATATACGATACTATCAAGATTCCGCCGAATAATTACAACAGCATAGTAAATAGATAAGTATTCAGTAGAAATTGTTTTTAAAAAACGCGGATTATTCGGATTTTACCGATTAAAACGGCGGAATAATTCAAGTGGTAATTTTAAACGAATAATTTTTTTGTTTGTCAATTGTCATTTGTATTTTTCACGATTATCCGTATTATCAGAGATTATTCATGTTTAAAAAAATAATTCTACTGATTACTTCCAAAGCGTAAACGTAAATTAGCGTGAACTGTTTAAAATCCACAAATCCCCCATTGGGTATGGAGACCTGAAAATGAAAATTAAATTTGACTTTACACAATTGCCCTATATTTTGCGGCGGCAATTTTTGTTACAAATATTATTTGCCAATTTTGTTGTAGCCGCGATTTCGATTATGGCTCAACATTCTTTTGGCGAACATTCTGTTGTTCAATGGCGTAACGGCAATGATAACAACAGCGTCAGTATTAACAGTAACTCGTCAATTCCGGTATCGCACGATTTACGTTGGCGAAAACCCAATGCAGACTCGGTAAATCGAAATTCACAATACGTGATCCCGTTACCTGAAAGCGAGTCGTCAATTTTGCTTGTGCAGCATGTTGAATCGATGTCTCGTCCTCCGGTAATGAGTTTTGCTCAAACGACTCCAACTCCGACACTTCCCGGCGAGCCTCAACCCAAACCTGCCGATCCTTACGAACAAGAACGATTCAAAAGTAATATTCCGACATTAAAGCCTAATCCGCTTCCCGGCGCGACAAATACTCCGTCAACGCAACAATTGTCGAGTCCAAATTATTCGTCTGGTAATAAATCGGATGATTCAAGCAGCGTAAATCAGCAGAGTAAAAGCAATAATTCAAATTCAAATTCAGATTCAAATTCTGCTACGACAAAATCTAATACGACATTATCGACGCCTACGACTTCGGATGAATCGAGTCGAGCAATTCGTAATATTCCAGATACTTCGACCAATCCGTTACCGGTAACGGGCGATGTTCCTCTTATTCTTAATGGAGAATCGACGTTGCCTTTAGAATCGATTAATTCGTCTTTGGTTATTGATCCTAATACAACGACGCATGATTGCAGGGTGATTGGTTTCAAACCGATCAACGAGATTTCGTGTGATATTAAGCCGCGACCGGGTCGATTGCCGGAGGAGTGTCCGTTAACGTCGGAGCCTTACATGGGCAGGCAATTTAGTCAAACGTGTTTTCAGTGGAAGGCGTCTGCGGTTTGTACGAAGGGGGCGTATTTTGAAAATGTTCAACTTGAGCGTTATGGTCATTCGGTTTGTCCGACATTGGAACCTGTAATTTCGGGAGTAAAGTTTTTTACGACGATTCCGATTCTTCCTTACAAAGCTGGGCTTACTCTGCCTAATGAGTGTGTTTACACGTTAGGACATTATAGAGTTGGCAATTGTGCGCCTCATCAACTTGACCCGTTGCCGATTTCCGTGAGAGCAATACTTTTCGAAGGCGCTGCGGCAGTCGGCGCAGCCGCGCTTATTCCGTAGATTCAGAAATCGTAAAGAATTTTCGTAATATAAATATATCGGTTGAAAGTGAAGGAATATTGGTAACCGTTCACGCACGATAAAAAATTTCCTGCGTCCCGAAGGAGCAACGGAGTTTTTTTCTTGTGCGTGAACGGTTACATTATTTTTGGGGGGGAATTTGGGGACGCTGGGGACAAAGGGGACATTGGGGACACGCTAATTCAAAAACCATGATTAACGACTCAACAGAAGACAACAGCCTTTTAAAAGAGAGATTTTTTTTCAGTTTTATCCACACGAGTCATTAACCCCAGATCTCAAACAAGAATGTCCCCAGTGTCCCCCAAGTCCCCTTTGTCCCCAATGTCCCCCCAAAAAACAACCTTGCTACCACCGATCAGGTAGGCGACCGTAGGTTCGCAACCTTTCGCCGAAAGGTCGCGTTGCCGAAGGCAACGATAAAAATGGATTCGACAATAATAAAATCAATTCAGATTTACTATACACAAATAGTTGGTTTTTAAAAAACTATATTATTTTTTGGGGGGACATTGGGGACGCTGGGGACACGCTAATTTAAAAACCATGATTAACGACTCAACAGAAGACAACAGCCTTGTTAAAAGAGAGATTTTTTTTTCAGTTTTATCCACACGAGCCATTAACCCCAGATTTCAAACAAGAATGTCCCCAGTGTCCCCCAAGTCCCCAGTGTCCCCAATGTCCCCCAAAAAAACAACCATTTGTTACCGCTCAATGTATAGCTTGAAATCTGGAATTAAAGACTCAAGAAATAAAATAAACTTAATAAAATTTTGGAAATTTCCTATTGATTTTA
>JAITAZ010000200.1 GCA_031283825.1 Planctomycetaceae bacterium
TGATGTCAAACCATGTTTCGCGTCCTATAAGTTCGGGCGAATCTAAAGCGATCACGCCCGCGTTATCCGTAACAAATCGTTGTTGATGAGTCGTCCGAAACTCGACAAGAGATACAGGATAATTCGTACCCCGCTCGACAACCTCAATTCGACAAGGCTTGCGCAAAGAAATAAATTCAGACTCATGAGCAATCGCAAATATTCGACTCGCACAAAAAATCGAAACAAATAAAATCAAATTCAAAAAACGAAAAAACACAATTTTCAATAACATAATTTTTAACTACCAAATGATTTTTTTAATAAAAAATTTTTAACGTACAAAAAAGACACCATCATTGGAAATCGAATATTAACAACTCAAAAATAATGACCGCCGCTGAAATATTATAATACGTGAATTTATAAAAACCACATTTATAAACATTCAGTTTTGGTAACCGTTCACGGTTTTTTCTTTTTTATCGAAAAATTAAAACGTGAATAGTTACAAATTAACCGATGTAGAGACGCAATGCCTTGCGTCTCATTGTTCGATCAAAAGATCACCGATAGAGACGCAAAGCATTGCGTCTCTACATTTGGTTTAGCAATTCAAATCAGAATTAAAAAATCCGTGAACGGTTACAAAAAAGGAGTATTTACGCAAGGTCAAAAATTATCATCTTTCGCTACAAGTTCGTCGCGGAATAGTAACGAGTATTCGACGAGGTATGTCTATTCGTCAGGTTGCGTTTTGGAGTCGCTCCATCGACGTGATGTTTTGGGTCAAACGAGAAATCAAGCAACGTTTGAATCGTTGTGTTGGTCGGATCGTTAAAGTCATAATCGCATGATTCAAGAAAATCAAAAAGACGTAACAATACAAATAATCCTAAAAAGGAATCAACAATTTTAGATATTTTCTTTTGGATAACTATAGCTAGTTAAATCGATTAGGAAAAAGAAAATTAAAAGGCAAAGAATAAAAAAAGCCTCAGTGGAGCGTCTACAGAATTTGGGAGCCCGAACCGTACGGGGGCGCCTGGTTATCAACTTGTGGGATTCGAATCGGCGTCGTGAGACGTGACGAAACGACTATACACGCTGTTGATATTCTTTTAAACAAGCGTCCATCGGGCAACTTATCGACCCCCCGGATTGTAAGTCCGCGTGGACGACACCACCGAAGCAAACAATATATTACCCGATCAAAAAAATCTGACAATAGGGGGGTATGAGCGTCTTCAGCGTTGCAATAAAAAATAAACGTTACAAAAATTCTAATAATCTTTCTCAACTATCCTGTCGTGATTTTGGCAAAATTGTAAAGACAAAAGAAACTACTCTTTTTAAGGAAGAATCTCTAAAATTTCAAAATTTATTCAACAGAATAATTATAATTTTTTGCGTCTATGATTGGTTTAATGGCGCGGTCGAAAATTCCTAGCGTGAATGCAATCGCAAGACCATAATTCGTAATTGGAATATTTGCGTTTTGACAATACATAATCCGGCTTAACATTTCGCGTCTGTTCCACATGCACGCGCCGCAATGGATCACTAAATCGCAATTTAAGTCGTTTGTTAAAAATTCGTGTCCTCGCAAATGCTTGAACTCAAGCTCGCCGCCGACAAATTGCCTTAATAATTTTGGAATTTTTATCGTTCCAATATCTTCTTCAATCGGATGATGAGTACACGATTCGGCAATCACAATTCGCGAACCAATCTTGAGATTTTTGATAGCCTTTGCTCCCTCAATCATTATTCCTAAATCTGCCTTCTGTCTCGCAAACAAAATAGAAAACGACGTAAGCGGAATCGATAACGGCACGTCTTTTGACACTTTCGCAAACGCTTGAGAATCTGTTACAACCAACGCCGGAGGAGGCGAAATCCGATTTAATACGTCCGAAAGCTGCTCGTCCTGAACAACAACGCACGAAAGATGAGCGTCTAACACTTCGCGTATAGCCTGAACTTGCGGCAAAATCAGACGTCCCTTCGGAGCTTCCTTGTCAACCGGAACAACCAATACTACCATCGAATCCGACGGAACAAGATCAACTAATATCGGAGGAGGAGTTAAGAAATCGTCAGGAATATGTTTTAATATTATCTCATGCAAATCAATTATCCCGCGCCCCGAAATCGCATCGGTCATTGCATAAGGAATTTTAAGTTCTTTTAGTTCGTCGAGCGTTTCCTGACGAGGTTGTGCCGTATCGATTTTATTGAAAACATAAATAATCGGAACAGACCTATTTCTAAATGCATTTATCAAATCTTGTTCAAATTGAGTTATCGGCGCGTCGGCGGTTGAGACGATGATTCCTATTTCTGTTCGGTCGAGTACGCTTTTAGTTTTTTGGATTCGCAATTCGCCGAGAGCACCTTCGTCGTCGATTCCTGCCGTGTCGATCCAAAGTACAGGACCGATTGGCAATAATTCCATTGGTTTTTCAACAGGATCGGTTGTCGTTCCGGCGGCGTCCGAAACAATTGACGTCGCCTGATGAGTCAATGCATTTAAAAGCGACGACTTGCCAACATTGCGTCGTCCAAATATTCCTAAATGGAGTCTAAATCCTTTGGGAGTTGTTTGCATGTTTATTAATTAAATTAAGAAATGAAAAGATGATGGAAATGAAAATTCGGAATTGGTTTTTTTTAATGAATTGTAATAAATAGCTACATTCTAAAACGAGTAAGCTCTTCAGAAATGAGGGACAAATTTTACTTTTTTAATTCAGATTGTAAAGAGACGATTTTTATTAAAACCGCGTAGCGATTTCCCAAAATAGCGATGGGTAAAAATTCGCTAGAATTTTCACCCATCGAAAAAAAAATCAAGTTACGAATTTATTTTCGACGTAACAATCGCGTTACGATTTTACCCATCGCTATTTTGGAGTTGTCCCGACGAGACAAGGTTGATGTTTTGATTCAAATTAAAATTTTCTCTGTGTTCTCTGTGTCCTCTGTGGTTGAAAATTAATTGTAATATATCAGCGGAATTTTTTAAACGCGGATAATTAGGGGAATTTTTAAACGCGGATAATACGGATTCAACGGATATTCGCGGAGAATGGAAATGACAATTTTAATGTCAATAAAATTATATTATTTATTTAGGTTTATTTATTATTAAGTAAAATATTAATTATTAATTATTATTGAGTTAGTCTTTAATAATTTCTTCCATCCCCCCCCCCTTTATCCCTTTAAAATTATTGATTTCTACCATACAAAGGCATCATTTCCATTCTCCGTGTTTAT
>JAITAZ010000533.1 GCA_031283825.1 Planctomycetaceae bacterium
GCTTGTGGTTAATTCGTAACCGACGTCGTCTTTATGCGTTAATTGAACAATATCTTTTTTGGAGGTATGATTTTTGTAATCAATTTTACTCCAATCGGTAACGAGTAACGAAAAACCAACGCCTCAGAGGATAACGGATATATCTGAGTTAATGGCAAACTCTGTCCCTTTTCCACGAAAAGTGGAATGGATAAAGGTTGAATAATAAAAGATGTCGGCGAGTAATTCCTTCGACAATGCTCAAATGTTGGAGAAAAACTCGTATAATTCCTGATTCGTCGAGACTTAAATAAACTCGCCGAAACGGATAATCCTAAAAAGGATTCAGGGGGGATTGATAATACATACTACATATAATAACAAATAATAAAATTTCAAACAAGACCAATTAAAACTTGTGTAGATACTTTTGCCTGATCTGGGGTAGCAAGTGCGTAACATGAGTTATTAATTTATAGTAACCGTTCACGTACAAGAGAGAAATTTCTTAAGCCTTGAAAGGGCGTAGGATTTTTTTTCTTGTACATGAACGGTAACAAAAATAATATGGTTTTAGAAAACTCTAAAACAAAAATTCAACAAAAAACCTAATTCTGATTATTCGATCTGATTCTTGTTATTTATCCCCCTGATTGCAACGAAATTGAAATGGTATATACTTCGATTACGTAATATTCGTAGTTTTCGAGTTCTAAAATTCGCCCAAAATTAACGGGAATTATTTTAATTTTTAAAAAAATCAAACTTGCTCGCGCTTGGGAATCTGTAAGACGCTTATTTTTTGTTACAGAAATTCGCAAGCAAAAGCCGCTTATCCAAACCTGAATTTATGCCAACTTCAATGCTTCAGTATGAGATGCTCCCGACGACATGGTTTTATGTCTCAACGCTAATCGTACTAGCTGTTTTTTTTAAGTTTAACCGAGTCTGGAGCGTAAGAAATCTCGACCTCGTTGGTATAATTCTGCTTACGCCGGGTTTGATTCTGCTCGCAATGAGCGATAGTCAATTAGGATACGTTTGGTTGTTTGTCGTAGAGTTTCTACTGCTTATTCGACTCTTTTTCGACACCGTAATGGTTCGACGTCCGCTTCTTGAACCTAATTTAACTCCGGGCAGTTTGACATTCTCATGTTTCTTTTTAATTTTATTTATCGTTGCGGCGTTGACTGTAAATCGCGGTAGCAAAATCGATACTATCCGAACAGTCCGACTCGAACACATTCTCACAACTCGACATATCGACCAAAAAATCGGCATGAATCCCGCAACTCTGACAATACCGCCAAAAGAATTACAAAACCTACAGCCGGGCTTCAGACCTTTTCTCGCCTTTTGTGAACGCACAAATCTAGTATTCGTACCACCGCCAAAAATCAGAGCAGAATTATTGCAAAATCATAAAACAAATTCAAACAATAACATAAATCAATCCGCCGCCGCTGAAAATTTAACGACCAATCCGCTATTCGTTTCGCCAGATTCGCAAAAAATTATCGTTACAAATAATCAATCAAACAAAACAAGACGCAACTCCGATCTCGACAATATCCCAAAAACAACAGAAAATCCCGCAACAATAAAATCGCCGCCAACGCCCGTAATGTTGTCCGAATCGACTTCCGTAAACGTTGCAACTTCGACTTTAACTTCGACTATAAATTCAAATTCTACGACTGTTTCATCGCCTACGCCGACTCCGATATCTACAATATCTCCGACTACTTCATCTTCATCTCCGACTACATCGACAATACCAAACGTTTCGACTACTTCGCCTGTTACGTCTTTATTTCCGCCTAAACCCACGTTAATTTCAGACCCCGATTCGGCATTAGAATTATCCGACTCCGAATCGTTAGTAATGCAAACGATACCTACGCCAAGTCTTGGACAAATTTGTTTGATAATGGTAGTTTCGATTTCGGTTCAACTTTTGATCGTTATAGCCTTCGTTTACATTGGACATTGTCATTTCGGCAACATCCGAACCGGCGTAGCTTGCGCGACATTATATCTATTGCTTCCGTACACAAATCAGATGGTAGGACGACTCGATCATATTGTTCCTGCCGCTCTTTTAATTTGGGGAATAGCGATTTATCGACGACCTTTTTGTGCAGGAATTTGTATTGGTTCGGCGGCGGCGTTGGTGTTTTATCCGATTTGCCTAGCGCCGCTCTGGGCGAGCTTCTACTGGAGAAAAGGTTGGATAAGATTCCTAATCGGAACCGGCGCGGCAATTATTACCTTTGCAATTCTATTGATTTTTTCGCCAGCCTCGCTAGGAACTTACGGCGAGCAACTTATTCACATGTCCGGAAAAAGCAGCTTAAGAATCTTCAGCAAAGCCGACGGTTTCTGGATATATCACGATTTAATTTATCGAGTTCCAACTATCGCGTGTTTCTTTGCGGTTTGCTTTGGAATGTTGCTTTGGCCGCTTCACAAACATCTGGCTACGTTGTTAAGTTGCTCGACAATAATTATGATCGGAATTCAATTTTGGCAATTACATCAAGGTGGACTTTATATCGCATGGTTCATTCCTCTGCTAATACTAACTATCTTCAGACCAAATCTAGAAGACCGAGTAGCCCAAACAACCGTTGTATAACGCAGAATAAAAAAATGCTAACAGTTCCGTTGGGAATCTCTAAAAATTCAAAATTTATTTTTACCTTCAAGTTCCCGAAAGAGTAGAAATAAGTTGCACCCCGTTAAGAACACAATGTTGGTAGAAATAATATGTAATAAAAAAATTGGTAACCGTTCACGGAATTTTTTATTTTTTTATCGAAAAAATAAAATGGTGATTATTTACAAATTAATAATTGTAGAGACGCAATGCCTTGCGTCTCATTGTTGGCTTAGCCTAAATTCGATCAAAAGATCGCATAGAGACGCAAATCATTGTGTCTCTACATTGGGTTTAGCAATTCAAATCCGAATTTAAAAACCCGTGAACGGTTACGTATTTTTTATTTATTGATTCTAAAAAATTTTACGGATTAAAATTGTCGTAGAATATTTTGGCGTGATTAGTTTAAATAGCGGTGGATATTTTGAAATTAAAAAATGAGTCATGGTGGTTTCGTTCTTGCGGCGGAGTTGACGTATTGCGTCAAGCGATTCCGTTAATTATTTCTTGCGGTTCTATTTCTCTGATGAATTTTACGGATCGTGTATTTTTGATGTGGCACGATCCTGATTCGATGACGGCGTCGATGCAAGGAATGATGTTATTTTGGTCGGCGGTTTCTATACCTGTTGCGGTAACGGCGTTTGTAACTACTTTTGTCGCTCAATATTGCGGCAGCGGAAATTATCGGCGGATTGGTTCGGCTGTTTGGCAAGGAATATGGTTGGGTTTTGTGTCTGCGCCGTTTTTATTTTTTCTTGAGCCGTATTTGATTCAGCTTTTTGTTTTATTTAATCATGGTGAGAATCTTGTTCGTCTTGAGAGTATGTATTTTAACTATATGCTTTGGGGTGCGGCGGCGACGATAGGCGGCGAATCGGCGGCGGCGTTTTTTCGCGGACGCGGCAAGATGCAAATTGAGATGTACAATAATTTATTTTGTGTCGCGTTAAATATTTTTCTTGATTATTGCATGATTTTTGGAAAGTGCGGTTTTCCGGCGTGGGGTCTTGCGGGCGCGGCTATTGCAACAATGATTTCACAGTGGGCGAGATTCATAATTTACGTTACGTTAATTTTCTGGACAGATTTCCGCGAGAAACGATACAATATCTTAAACGGAATGAAACCAGATTTCAGATTAATAGGAAGAATTTTATATTACGGAACGCCGAGTAGTTCTTATACTTTTATTGACACGGTAACGTTCACGTTATTTCTGATGATAATAGGCGGATTAGGCGAAACGGCAAGAAATGCAACAACAATTGCGTTTACAATGAATTCGTTTACATTTATTCCTTTAACTGGAATTGGAATCGTCGTAACGTCGATGGTCGGCAATCAGTTAGGTGCGAACAGACCGGATTTAGCAAGACGCGCAACGAATACGGCGTTTGTTATCGGTTGCGTTTACACTGGATTTTTTGCAATTTTATTTATTTTTGCGCCGGAATTTTTATTGAGAGTATTTTCAATTTTTTCAGACGCAAAAGAGTTTGAAGAGATATGCAGTTTGACAGTAATTTTGTTGAGATTTATCGCCTTATACATTTTTTTTGATTCGTGTGCGTTTATTGCCGGTTCGACATTAAGAGGCGCAGGCGACACAATATTTGTAATGAGATTTGTATTTATAGTAGCGCCTCTTTTGCCGATGTCGTGTTTGATTGGGATTCAATTTTTCGGATTGGGTCTAATGTGGTGTTGGACAATTTTGACGTTGAATGTTTTTATCTATTTCATCTGTTTCACTCTACGTTTCTGCGGAAAAAAATGGGAATCAGTAAGAGTAATAGAAAAAGAATTACAAAAAAAATAATGTAACCGTTCACGGTTTTTAAATTATAACTCATGTTACGCACTTGCTGCTCCAGATCATGTAGGCGACAGCCGACTCAGGTAGGCGACCGTTCGCCGTAAGGTCGCGTTGCCGTAGGCAACGATAAATTGGATTCGACAATATTTAAAATCAATTCAGATTTACCGTCGGCTAATGCCGACGCGACCGTTCGGCGAAAGGTCGCCTACCTACGGTCGCCTACCTGATCTGGGGCAACAAGTGCGTAACATGAGTTATTATTTATTTTTCG
>JAITAZ010000236.1 GCA_031283825.1 Planctomycetaceae bacterium
CGTTTATTTCTCTTTTAAATTTCTGATGTAATAGAAAATATACTCTTGAATAATTCCTGCATATTTGCCGAATTTTGTTCCGTCTAGTTTGTTGTCGTAATATTTTGCGGCTTTAGAAATCCAAGTGTCGATTGGGAAAGCGTCCAACTTGCCTAGACCAAAAAGTAATACGCAATTTGCAACTTTTGGTCCAACTCCGCGAAGACTCAACAATTTTTCTCGCGCCTCAATCGTTGATAAATTTCTCATCTCATCAAGATTTATTTCGCTTTCAACCATCGCTCTCGCCGCAGAAAATAAATACTCTGACCGATAGCCTAATCCAGCTCGACGCAACTCAGACTCGTCCAACGCCAAAATTTTATCAGCAGACGGAAAAGAATAAAACTCTAAACCGTCAAACTCAATTCGCTCTCCGCATAAAACGCAAATCTTCAATATACTCGAACAAATCTTGGGAATATTATTGTTCTGTGAAATAATATAAGACCCCAACATCTCCCATGCATCTTGTCTTAAAACTCGTAATCCTCGTCCGTACTCAATCGCGGCTTGCGTAAAAGGATGAAAGCCAACCGAAGATAAAATTGCGTTGTAATCTCGATCCAAATCAAAATAATTCCGCCAAAATTCAACAGTCCCGCAACCTCTCGCCCAAACCGAATCGCCGGCGTTCCACACACGAATCGGTAATCCGCGAACAATTCCATTATACGAAATCAATTCGTTAACTGAATTGTCTCTTCGCCATCGAAAACATTGACCGCAATCAAGCGTCGCCGGAAGAGATAACTCCGACAAATTGCACAAATACGATTCAAAAATCAATTGCCGTTCCGAATCAAAATTATCCGACAACTTGAGCGGCTTCGACTGCTTTATTTTTTCCGATTGATTTTTCGTAACAAAAAATTGAGATTCGAATTTTTTATTAGATTTATTAGATTTATTAGATGTAGTAGTCATTTGTTCCTTGTTCGTTGCTCATTTCGAGAATATCTTGTAACGTGATGCTGTCAAGATAATCTGTAATAACTTTTTTTAAACCGTTGCAAATACAATTAAAAATTACGTCTGAATTTCGTCCGACTTTTACTCCTCCGTTAAATCCTTGAAGTTCGACTCTAGCAATACTACGCTCTGTGATACTCAAAATATAACCAATTGTGTATTTATCCGGCGGTTTCGCAAGTTTATATCCGCCTTGAGAACCGCGATTAGTCAAAAGCAATCCAGCACGATTAAGATGAGACGCTATCTGCTCAAGATACTTTTTGGAAATCCCCTGACGACCAGCAATATCCCGCAAAGAAACAAACCCCTCGCCGCTACGCTCTGCTAAATCAAGCATCATCTTCAAAGAATATAAACCTCTCGCCGATATTTTCATAAAACTTTAATAAAACCAAAATTAAATAACTAAATAATTTGTTATTAGTTTATTTATTATTTGCAAATCGTCATTTGTATTTTCCGTGATTATTCGTGTTTAAAAATAATCCTACAAAAGGGGACATGATAGTTTCAAATCAAAGATTGAGGGATTCAACAGGACAGAACAAATATTCTGCCGACAAAAATTCAATTGACAAATATTGTATCTGATTCACGCTGAAAGGCAATCTTGATAATTCACGTGTTGCGTCGAAAGATATTTTCGTTATATTTTCGTAACCGTTCACGGTTTTTAATCACGGATAATGGGGAATTTTAAACGCGGATAATATCTGATAGGACGGATAATCGCGGAGAATGGAAATGATGCTTTTGTGGGAGAGAAGTAACTAGATTAAAGGGGATAAAGAATGGAGTGAATGAGAAATTATAAGATTAATTAAGTTATACTCCTCACACTTGAATTTTCGTTTTTTGTTTTTTATACGATTATGAAATATGCTGAAAATTTAATCACAAAACGCAATTTACATATTTATAAAAAACGAATTTTAAAGTGTGAAAAGTATATTAAAATAAATAAACCAAACTAAATAAACCTAAATAAATAAATTTATAAATATTAAAATCGCCATTTGCATTTTCCGCGATTATCCGTCCTATCAGATATTATCCGCGTTTAAAAATCCCCCCTATTATCCGCGTTTAAAACCGTGAACGGTTACCAATTTTTCTTCTTGAATTTTATAAATTTTTATCGGTTGTTTCAATTATTAGGTTTTCAATCTGTTCAGACAAAATAACTCGCGTGCCTTTGCCTCTTAATTTTCTGATTAGTTCTGAAAACATATAAATCACAAAAGAGAAATTATATTTGCACCACATCGATAAATATCTCGCTACAATTTTTAACGTTGGCTTTTGCAATTCAATTGTCTTCCAAGGAGTCTGTAATCGATAAAAAAAATATCTGTCAGATAACGGATGAATCTCCCAGTTATTCCAAGGTTTCGCGCCGCCGGCAAAATGAACTATCGCCGGATTATTAATCGCCTCGTCAAAAATTTTGCCGTAAAAAAAATTTCTACGCAAATAAACCGGATTGACAACATTATATCGCGGATGAACATAAGTTACTTTGCCAATAGTTAACATATTCATTATGTCTTGATCGCCATAATGTTTTTTTCCAACGCACATTGTCGTAAATTTATTTTCAATAAATTGAATCGCTTTATCTAACCATTTTTCCTTCCGCCACTTTTCCGCATTGATTAGAAGCATCCCCGAATTAAAATATCGTAACGAAAAAGAATGCTTTATACTCGACGGACCAACAAAAAGATCAGGTACCGCCGCCAAAATACGATCTTCAAGATTCATTTCAAAAAGAGATTGCAAATTATCCAAAACGATCATATCGCAATCCAAATATAAAATTCTGTCCGCAGGAATAAGTTCCGCCGCAAGAAAACGCAAATACGTCGCACGACTCAAAATCACTCCGCCGTCAGGTATTTGCTTGATAAAAGGATTGTCGTCGCCAATAAAATGAATCTGAATATTCACTCGGCTAGACATTATCGACCGAAAAAAATCTTCAAGAGGCTCGTCGGTAACAACTCGATAATCCATCGTTAAAAGATGAATATTCAACTCAACATTACGATTGTTATCATACAAAGAACGAATCAACGTCCCAGCATGAGGAAGATAATTTAAGTCAGACGCAATTGCAATATTCAACATGTTAAATAAAACGTAATCTAAACAAACAGTTAATAGTCAAGCACAATTCACAAGACTCTTTTTATAAAAAAACATCAATCGATGTTATGCCAATACTTGTATTCCTAATTTTCGTACAATAATTATTTCACGATAGGGAACTTCTAAAAACCTCATGTAAAATTTATTTTTATTAGGATCGCGGTCGTCTCGACCGCATATTTAGGCGTTTGTCATGCAGGCGGGACGCCCGCGTTCCTAATAAAATTAGT
>JAITAZ010000613.1 GCA_031283825.1 Planctomycetaceae bacterium
CTCTACGATTGCTAATTTGTAACTATTCGCGTTTGAATTTTTCGATAAAAAAATAAAAAATTTCGTGAACGGTTACAAAAAACTACAGCTAGTTGCAAAATAAAAAATAATTCCACTGATATATTACGTTGACTCATTTATCATTTTTACTAATATTGTTATATTTTTTTTCAAACCGCATTGGGTAAGAAATATTGTATTGAATGAATTTATACAAACCCTAAACCTATTTAAAATGAAAGGAAATTTTATGCAAATTGAAAATCAAGAATTTTATCATGTTCATCGTATTGGTCGTCATTCGCTTTTGTGGACAATTGGAAATCAAATTGATTTTACGTCAGAGTTGGTACGAGATGAAAAGAAGTCTTTATATGACGCCGTAAAATCACATAGCGAAACCAATAATATGAACGCCGACCAGTCCGCTGCAAGTTGGAATTCGACTAGAGACGCCATCGAATGTTATATCGAAGAAGAAGTATTTGAAGAAGTAAGACTCGCACAATTTCCTCATTTACCAAGTCGATTATGTTGTTTTTATCCTTGTCGTACTGAAGGAGAAACTTGGTATTATTGGCATTGGTACGCTTCGCCAAAACAAGATATTAAGATTTTTAAAGTATTATTAACCGGCGTGCTGCACGAGGCGGACAATTCATATATGAAACATAAAATACGTCTGTTTAATGAAATCAGAAATGATGCGACACTTTATTGGAATGGTATAAAAACGGAATGGTATCTGAAAACTCAAAAATCCATCGAACAAAAAACATCCACATTGGAAGATTCATTGATACTCAATACAGATCGCCTGTTTAACGGAACTGTTACGATTTTAGAAGAGATTAATCCAAACACGTTGACCATACCTGAATCATATCAAAGACTGCGCAATCGACACTCCCGTTGAACACGAAAAACGTTATAGAATATTCGTCAAACATTGGGCAAATATAAGATATTTTGCATCTTTTAGGATTTTTTCGATTTCTGTAAACTTTTGTTTCTCTAGTGGTTAAATGCTCCCTCTGGGACTCAAAACCAGAACCTATGGGTCAAGTGCAAGGGCTCGCGGGACACTTTTTCTGGCGACTTTTGTTATTGGGCGTCCCGTGAAGGCTTGTACTTTATTTTTTGTACGATAATTATTTTACAGACGAATTATATTCATAAAAATAAGTGAATTGAACCGCTTTTAGACTCAAAATGTATTTTGTAATTTCTATTTTATTTTCAAATTTTATGTCTTTTTGTAACATAAATCCGATATCTTGATATGGAAATAAATTTTCACACGCTAACGCTAAGACGGATTTTCTTACTTCAATCTTTACATCGTTGGGAGTTAGTTGAATGCTATTTATTATTCGTACCGCCGTTTCATACTTGCCATGTTTAGATAACTCCGTTACCAGACAACTTAACGCATCCCTACAATACAGAGGAGATATTACTCCAGAACTCGTCTTTATTGCGTCATCAAATCGACTGCTTTTCGCATATTTCTGAACAAGACGACTCCAAAAATATTCGCCTAAAAATGCGGCTTGACCCAATTCTAATCCGAATGATTTAATACTACACGATAAAATTTGATAGTCGGAAATACTCTCCGTTTTCAAAAAAGCGTCCATTAGTAAATAGTACATCGTTATCAATATATTTTTATATTCGATCAAAATATCCGGTTCGCCTGTAGTTACTTTTGGCAATAAATCATCCGCGATTTCTATTATTATTTTTTTGGCGTCATTGGGTTTATCTTCGAGAATTAACGTCTTCGCTTTAGACATAATACGGGTAAACTGAATTTCATTTTCAGAAATATTTTTATCGTCCAGTGCAGAACTATAACAATCAATTAATTTCGCCGCATACTCTCCATCGTTGAGATATAACAGGGAATTGAACGCAGTCAATAACGTTTTTTTCTTAATATTATCAGTTGTATTTTCGCTCGTATGATTACAAATTTGTTCTGCAACAAGTTCAATTATAGCTAGCGCGACCTCGCGTTTGTTCGTGTTGATTTGTATTTGAAAAAGCTGTAATAGAATCTTAATTCTCATATCAAAATTAGAAATTTCACCGACAAAATTCGCTATATCTGAAATAGACATCTGATCGACATGCACAATATAAGCGTACATTTCAATTTTTATTTTAATGACTTCTCCATCAAAAAAATAGCTTGAAATATTTTCGGTTTGCGTTTGCGTTTGCTTTAGTAATTCCAACGCGGCGGCGTGATTTTTGAAATATAATCTATCTAAAGAACCCTTGAAAATATCGGCAAACATTGTAGCGTCATTAATTTTATTCAGCGACTGTAAACTACATTCCCATAACCCATAATCTGATAAATGTGCAATCAATTCGCTCAAGAAATAATCGATATTTTTATCTTTGTCTAAAGAACGGTCAATTAAATTTATTCGTTTGATAATTTCATCGACAGTATTTTTCGCCAACGCAAAATGACCAGTTGCGGCTTGAGACACGACAAGATTTTTTAATAACTCAAGCCTGATTAAATCGCGTTCTTGTTGCTCTGATAAATTGATATTTGCAATTTTTACAATAAAATCTCGCCAAACGGAATTGACGTCTTGACTCGAAATTAAACCGGATTTGATTTTTATTTCTATCAGACAAATCTGACATTCGATTTTATCCGGTTCATTATCAAGAAATGTAAGATAGCTCTCGGCTTCTTCAATCAATGATTTAACGTTGTCGGCATCGTTTATATCGTTGTATAATTGGGCGAAAACGCACAGTATTTTTATTTTGTTTTTGTAAGAGTTCAAAGTCCGTAATGAATTGATAGCGTTTTTTTTGTTGCCATTCGCGAATTGAAATACAAGAGCGTCTTTAACTGCTTCAAAATTGTGAAAAACGACTTTTTGCGCAACCTCAAACGCCTGATCATAATTTTCAATAATCGAGTAACGTCTTTGTATTGTTATGAGACAAAAATCTCTGGTATCTTGGTCGTCGATTGAGAGAGCAATTTTAAGAGCGTCATCGACTTTGTTATCGAATATCATTTTTTGAACGAGTTGCCCGTAACTTTCTGTAACAAATTTCGACGACGCAAGTTTTGACAACTTCTGCAAACCGTTTATATCGCCGATTCTCGCACAATACAAACCGGCTAATCCATAACAAGATTCTTTAAGAGTTACATCGTCAGTTTGCTCGGCTAGAGATAAAAACTCATCAAGAAGAATAAAATTACTCGACTCAACATTAACAATTTGACGCGAATAATAATTTACGGCAAAATATCCGAATACAATCAGAAATATTACAACAGAAAATATCATAATATTTCTGATTGTAAAAAATGATAAAAATCGTTTTATTCTCATATTTATTTACTAGCGCTTTGTTAGTCTTAAATTTTGGGATGCATTTTTTATGAAAGACTTTATTTGTAACCGATCACGCATAAGATTTTTTTCCCCTACGTGTGAACGGTTACCGTTTTTGAATGACTAAACCAAAAGGAGAGACGCAAGGCTTTGCGACTCTATCGATGATCTTTTGATCGAATGTAAGTTAAACCAACAATAGAGACGCAAGGCATTGCGTCTCTACGATTGTTAATTTGTACTATTCACGTTTTAAGTTTGTCGATAAAAAATTCCGTGAACGGTTACTCTTTTTTTCTATTTGATCTTTCTCAACAACATTGGCGATCACGCGACAAAATAAGCGGTCATTTTTTACCGTGTAAAATATACATTTTTTCTTCATTTTTTTGCCGGAGTTATTTTTGTAACGATAATTGCTTTGCGAATTGGACGATCTATTTTGAACGCTAAACGAGTCGGTTTTTTTCTTGCTAATGGGTCTGCTGTGAGTTTAGTTGTTTTAAATTTTAGCGGTAATGGTTTTTCGTCTTCTGTTGCCGAAACCTCTACGCGGATTTTTTTATCGTCTGTTTCTCCGATGCGTAAAACTATTTCATTTTCGGCGATTTGTTGAGCTTCATCCGATTTCAGACTTTGTATTTTCTCGAAAGATTGAAAAGTCAGCAGCGCAGTTTCGAATGTTCCGTCTGAATTTAATTCGATTTTGTCCGTAACGGTCAACGAATTTGTTTTTCCCGATTCAGCTCTTGTAAAATCGAAAGTTCTTTCCAATTTTTTTATTTCATTTTGATCATAAGCTGCGGCATAGTCGATAGTGCATGAATCATTTTGATCGGAGAAATTTTTCGCGATAAATGTTCCTTTGGCGTTATGTCCGGTATTCTGTAATTTATTATTTATAATCGGAACAGGATGTCCAAAAGAGTTAAGAATATCGCTGTCGTATCGTTTATTACTAAAAGTTCTCGCGGTGTAAACTTCTCCTCCCGGATCGAGAACCGGAATTTCTCCAGCGTACATAACCTCATACGTGCCGATGTCGTTATGATTATGATGTTCCGCGTTATGTCCGCCTTTTAACGCAACGGCAAGTTGATTCTGCTCGCCAAGTTTAGGACGAAAAATCATAACGCCGCCTTGAGGAAACTCCGTCCGCAAGTCAACAAGCGGAGTATCACGAGGATGCGATTTTGGAATTTGCGTTGATGAATTATCGAAACAAAAAATACCGGTCATTTTCAAGTTGTCGTATTTAGTCTGTTGATAATTTTCGTATTTTTCGTAACCGAGTTGGTATCGTTTGCTGATATATTTTAGAAACGTCGGAGGAGGCGTAGCGTCGAAAGTGCAATCGGCGAATGCCGCGTAAAGTTTCGGCGCGACTTCCATCCGAAACGCGAACATTGCGCAATTTTTAACTTTCGGCATATTGAAAAAATCGACATTTCCGTCCGTAACTTGATAGACCACTTCGGCGAGTTGCAAGAAATGCCCGAATCCGTAACCCCAATAGTTGATTCCTTCGCTGCAATATCCGTCCGGCGTGAATCCGTTTAAAAAGTAAGCGATAAAATTTTCAGCAGAGGCAATATACCATGCGCGTTTTGCGGGATCGTCGATCATAATCAGCGCGGTGCAAACCACGTTACAATTACAAACGGCGTTCCAATTATTGTTGCCGTTAATCCACCAATGACGTTTAAGATCGCCGGATTTAATTGTATCTTCGTAAGGTTTAAAAGTTCGACGTTCAATGTTTTCGCGGATTAGTTTTTTTGTCTCGGGCGAAAATTTATCGCCGAGCCAGTAATCGGCTATTGCGAGTTCGCAACTTAGGTGCGAAGAAACTAGGTCAATATAAATTTTCTTCCCGTCGTAAATTTCGCCGACGTGATCGTGAGCGGGCAGAACCCAACTTGGCTCTTTGCAAATCGATTTAATAATTTCTTCGAGTGGTTGAATGAATCGTCCTTTATTTTCGATACATTCGGCGATAGTAAAAATATGCAGCCGCGAGTGTTTTTGCGCAACTGCTTGTTGATAATTTGTCCGATTACCGTTGCGATAATATTCTTTGTAAAGCGACTCCGGCAATTCGGGAATTTCTGTTTTAACTAGAATTTCAGCGCGTTTGATAATATTATCTTTTTGCGTTTTATTCCATGCGGCGCGGTCGGAAATTGGTCTTCCGATGCAACCGGATTGTTTAGGCAAAAACTGCACAATTTCATTAGTGCGTTTTTCAATCGCGTTATTTAACGTTTCCGCGTTTTTCTCTTGACCAAACAAAAATGTCATCGAAGAAAAAATTAAAGCGATTGTAAGTATAGTTAATCTGCTCATTGGATACAGAGGTTTAAATTGTTAAAGGGAAAGTGTTAATTGCCCGCATTGAAATTTCAGTTAAGTTGCCGGATTTTACGTCCTAGCATTGCCGAAATTCATAATACGAGTTGTACAAAATTTGGTAACCGTTCACGGGTTTTTAAATTCGGAATTATTTTTAAATTCAAATTTGAATTGCTAAACCCAATGTAGAGACGCAATGCTTTGCGTCTCTATCGGTGATCTTTTGATCGAACAATGAGACGCAAGGCATTGCGTCTCTACAATTGCTAATTTGTAACTATTC
>JAITAZ010000662.1 GCA_031283825.1 Planctomycetaceae bacterium
TTTCGCAAAACGCGATAAAGTCGCTATAGCTAGAGGTAAAACTGAAGGTATCGCCGAAGGTATAACCGAAGGTATAGCAAAAGGTAAAGCCGAAGGTATAGCCGAAGGTATAGCAAAAGGTAAAGCCGAAGGCATAATACGAGTTTTAACTCGTCGATTTGATACGATACCGAAAAAATTGCAAAGGCAAATTATGGCTGTTAAAGATATTGATAAACTCGACGAACTAATAGGCGTCGCTGCGACGTGTGTATCAATCGACGAATTTGCTGCCGCGTTTAATTAAATATTAAAAATAAACGTAACCATTCGCGGGTTTTTAAAATTTCTCTGTTATTTCGTGTTTAAAAACCGTGAACTGTTACAATAATTTAACAGAATAATTACAAAATCATAATAATTGTAACAAAAAATGAAGGAGATATAACTAATGTCGAATATTGGAAAGTACAATGAGATTTTTATCAAGAGTTTTGAGATAGTCGAAACTGCGTTGGGTTCTGATTTGAAGTATCAGAGTATTCCGGCGTGGGATTCGGTCGGACACATGAGTATGATTGCGGCGATGGAAGACGCGTTTGAGATAATGCTTGAAACGGAAGATATAATTGATTTTAGTTCTTATGACAAGGGCAAGGAAATTCTCGCGAAGTATAGCGTGGTGTTTTGATGAGTCTTTTTGATAATATTGATCGGTTTGGAGATCGAGTTGCGTTGATAGGGGAGTCGGGGTCGATTTCTTATTGTGATCTTTTGGGATTATCGGCGGGTGTTACGGATTTGATTTTGTCGCGATGTTTTGTATTTTTGGTTGGCGGCAATCATCTGATTTGTGTTGCCGCTTATGTTGGATTTATGCGTCGAAAGATTGTTCCGTTGTTGCTTAATGGCGGGATTAGCGGCGAGCAGTTGACGCGATTGATAGAGATTTATTTGCCGTCGTATATTTTTATTTCTAGCGAGCGGTCTGGTGAGTTTTCGTATGATTACGAGGTTATCGGCGAGTTTAGCGGTTATGTTTTGTTGAAACGGACGAGAGAGCGGAAGTTAAATTTGCATGATGATTTAGGATTAGTATTGACGACGTCTGGGAGTACGGGTAGTCCTCGATTGGTTAGGCTTTCGTATAAAAATATTTTGAGTAATGCGGAGTCGATAATTAGTTATTTGGGAATTTTGTCTGGAGATCGAGCGATAACGACGATGCCGATGGCGTATTCTTATGGTTTATCGATTATCAATACTCATTTGCGGGTTGGCGGTTCGGTTGTATTGACGGAGTTGACGTTAATGGATCGTGGATTTTGGAATATTTTTAAGGAGAGTAAACCGAGTACGTTTGGCGGGGTGCCGTATATTTTTGAGATGTTGAAGCGATTGCGATTTTCGCGGATGGAGATGTCGTTTATTCGATATATTACGCAAGCTGGCGGGAGGTTGTCGAGCGAGTTGGCTGTGGAGTTTAGGGATATTTGTGCGAGTAAGGGGATTAAGTTTATTGTGATGTATGGTCAGACGGAGGCGACGGCGCGGATGTCTTATTTACCGTTTGAGAGATTGTATGACAAGTCTGGAAGTATTGGCGTTGCGATTCCCGGCGGCGAGTTTTGGTTGGAGGATGACGCGGGAAAGAGGATTGAGGAGTCGAATATTTCGGGCGAGTTAGTTTATAAAGGCGGCAATGTTTCGATGGGCTATGCGGAGAGTGCAATAGATTTAGGGAAATCGGACGAGAACGGCGGAGTTTTGAGAACGGGCGATATTGCGCAAGTTGACGAAGACGGTTATTATTATATTGTTGGACGTAAAAAGCGATTCTTAAAGATTTTCGGAAACAGAGTAAATCTTGACGAGGTTGATTTATTATTGAAACGATCCGGTTACGATGCAGTTTCAACAGGCACGGATGACAAACTTAAGATTTTCGTAACGAAAAATCAAATAGAGCAAGTTCGTTCATTATTATTAGATCAATTGAAGTTGAATCCGATTGCATTTGATATAAAATTTATCTCACAAATCCCAAGAAGTGAATCTGGTAAAATTCTTTATTCAAAGTTGCCTGAATAATATTGAGCCAAACTATTCAGTAGATATAGTAATCCAAGATCAACAGTTACAACAGCACAAAGTATAGTTACATTTAATCATGAAAATTTTATCTGCGCCGATGGCGGGTTTTAGTAATTATGCTTATCGCGAGTTGATTCGTACTTTGGGCGGAGCTGATATTATCGAGACAGAAATGGTTTCTGCGCGTTCTTTTGTTGAACTTGAATTACGTTCTAACGAATATCCGTCTCGGCTTTGGGGCGTTCAAGACGAGCCGAATGTAGTCGTGCAAATCTGGGACAACTCGCCCGATACTCTTGAAGAATTTACAAAACGTTTGGTCAATGATTTTCATGTTGGCGGAATTGATTTGAATTTTGGTTGTCCTGCTAGACAAATTGCTGACAAAAGCGAAAGCGGTTCTTATTTGTTAAAATTTCCGAACAGAATCGGCGACATTGTCAGTCGAGTTGTTGCAGCGGCGGAGGGCAAAATTCCTGTTACGGCAAAAATCAGACTCGGTTGTACTATCGACTCGATAAACGCAATCGACGTAGCTCAAGCAATCGAATCTGCCGGCGCTAATGGAGTAATTGTTCATGGTCGAACAGCGTCGGAGATGTATCGCGGAAACGCAAACTGGGAAGCGATTGCGTCGATAAAACCGAAATTGCGTCGGATAAAATTATATGGAAACGGAGATATTAAAACTGTCAAGGATGCGTTAGAAAAAATACGAAATTATCCGGTTGACGGAATTATGATAGGGCGCGGCGCGTTATCGAAGCCTTGGATTTTCAGTCAAATTTCCGCTGTGTTAGACAATCGTGAAATTCCGCCGGAACCGACGGATTCGGAATTGAATCATATAATTAAATTGCATTATGAATTGTTGAGAAAACAACTACTTCCGCAATCGGCGATTCTTCAACTTCGGAAACATGTTTGTTATTATGTCGCAGGAAAAACAGAATCAAGACAATTCCGCAACGCAATCAGTCAAACCAATAACCCAATTGATTTTTTCAATCTGATCAATAATTTTTTAAATTCTGAATTGTTGTAAACGCGGATATACTTTGAACGGTAACAAATGGTTGGGGTTTTTCTGTAGAAAATAAAGACAGATAAAAAATTTATTTTTGTCAAAAATAATCAATAAAATTTGAGTTTTTAGAGATTCCCTTACTTGAATTTCACAACGTCAATCGACGGATATCTCAAAAAAAAAATCGGAGAACTACAGACTCTAAACGATATTCAAAAAGCTTTCGACGAAAATGGATGTGTAAATGTTTTAGGAAATCATTTTAAAATTGACAAACTATGGATGCATCGATTAATTCGCGTTGAGATAAATCTCATAAAACATATCATTGATTTTTACAGATTAAGAAAACGCGAACCAAACGATCAACCTCGAATAAAAACAAAAAAATTTACGTTACAATAAATAAACAACTAAAAAGAACAACTCAAAAAAACATATTTATTGTAACAATAAATGCAAGCCAATTGGTCGCACC
>JAITAZ010000673.1 GCA_031283825.1 Planctomycetaceae bacterium
ACGACAAGTGCATAACCGTAGGTGTAGCGCAGCGTAACCTACGGATCGAAATCTCCACACTAATCAAGCCCCGTATATGGCGGCACTATGAAATTGATTTATCGTTACAATAATTCATAGTGTCGTCCCTGCGGGACTTTCGGTTTGTGGGGCGTTTACCGGCGGTTACGCTGCGTTACACCGCCGGTTATGCACATCTCGCCCCTGCGGGGCTAACATAAATTTTCTACTAATATATTACAAAAAACTTAATAATAGTTAAAAAAATTTCCTTAACTAATTTCGATCATTTTAACAAAAATAATTTCACATGAACCTTGATATTTTTAATGGAAACAATCTTTTCAAATCGGCGGCGGGATTATTTGAGCAGTTGGGGATTAAATTAAATTCCAATATGGAAACGGCGTTGCAGGCGAAAAATATTTTGGGCGAGCATTTCAATGACAGAGCGCATTTTAAGAATGTCAAAAGGGTTTATTTCTCCGGTTTGATCAATGACGGCGTATTTAGTAATAATTATCTTTCGGCGGTTGGATATTCGTTAGACGACGCAAAAATACGGGCGAATCGAAGTTACAACGGTTTAATGATTTTTACGTTGGAGTTGGAAAAACATCCGACCCGCACGCAGATTTCCGAGTTGACGAGAGCGTTTAATCGAGTTAGTCAGAAGATGCCGGTGGCGTTATTGTTTCAATATGGCGATTATATTTCGTTTGCGTTGCCGGAGAGATTTTTGTACAAGCAGGAATGGCGGCAAGGTGAAAAGGTCGGCAAGGTGATTATTTTGCGGGACATAAAAATTCAAAATACGCATGAGGGTCATCAACGTATCTTAAAAAAATTATCGGAACACAACGCGAAAAATTTTAGCGAGTTTCACAGTGCGTGGCTTAAAGTGTTGGACATACAAACGCTCAACGCCGAGTTCTACAAAAACTTGGTCGATTGGTATGCAAAATGTTTTGATAATATTCAAATTGACCTAAACGCGGCGAGTAAAATTTTGGACAAAAAAATCGACGACGAGTTGAAACCTCAAGCGGTTATTCGGGTGATTATTCGTTTGATGTTTATTTGGTTTATGAAAGAGAAGGGATTGATTACGGACAAATTTTTTACGAGAGAATTTGCCGATCAATATCTTAAAAAAGCGGATACTTTTTACAATGCGATTTTGCAAAATCTTTTTTTTGCCGTGTTAAACAAAAAGATTGACGAGCGTCGTTTTAGAAAACAAGACAAGACGGATTATTATAATCCGGAAAAAAACGATTACGGAATTTCGGACGTGTTTAGATTTAAGGATTATTTTAAAAACGGCAAGGCGGACGAATTTTTAGAACAGACTAAAATGATTCCGTTTGTGAATGGCGGATTATTTACGTGTCATGATTTTAAGTTTAGCGGCAAGGATTCGGCGACGAACAAGGGGAATACGGAAAAAAACTATATTATTGACGGATTCAGCGACAACAAAAAGGACAAAGCTCAAATAAGCGATACGGTTATTTTTGAGTTGATAGATTTATTTAACAGTTATGTTTGGACGATTGAGGAATCGACGCCGACAGAGCAAGACGTCGCTCTTGATCCTGAACTTTTGGGAACGGTATTTGAAAATTTGATTGGTTTTTACAATCCTGAAACGAAGGAAAACGCTCGCAAGCAAACGGGAAGTTTTTACACGCCGCGAGAGATTGTCGATTACATGTGTAAAGAGAGTTTGAAGGAATCTCTTAAAACGAAGTTTCCGGCTCTTGGAGTTCAAATTGAAGATTTAATTGAGCGGGACGAAGACCAGTTGAATTTTCCTGAAAAAAATAATGTGATTGCGGCGATTACGGATTTGAAAATTCTTGATCCGGCGTGTGGTTCTGGGGCGTTTCCGATGGGAATGTTTATATTGATGGTGAGGACGATTGAGAAATTGCAGGAACGCAAGACAACGTACAAAAACAAGTTGGACGTCATAACGAATTGTATTTATGGAGTTGATATACAAAATATTGCAATAGAAATCAGCAAGTTACGGTTTCTAATTTCGTTATTGGTTGACTATCAAACGCCTAAAAAGATTGAGAATTTTGAAGTGCTTCCAAATCTTGAAACGAAATTTATTGTTGCAAATTCGTTGATTGGAATTGAGAAAAAAGATCAAGGAGATATTTTTGGAATCGAGCAAGCATTTAAAGAGCTAACGAAAATTTTTCTACCGTTCACAACCGCGACAACTCCCAAAGCAAAAGAAAAAATAAAAAATGATTTTGAAAAAAAGAAACAAGAAATTGTAAACAACCCAGATTTTGAATTTGGAAAAGACACCAAAGAAAAAATCTTACAATGGAGTCCGTTTAACGTGTGTTATAGCTCGCCGTTTTTTGACAGTGTTGTCATGTTCGGTATTGCAGACGGTTTTGATATTGTAATCGGAAATCCGCCGTATGTCGAAGCAAAAAAATTAAAGAAAATTTCTTCAATGCTAAATCATTACGAAGTTTATTCTGGGACTGCTGATTTAAGTGTATATTTTCTTGAAAAAGGATTTGATTTGTTAAAAGATAACGGATTATTGACACTCATAACAACAAATAAATTTTTTAACACAGGTTACGGTAAACTTGTTCGTAAGAAAATAATAAAAAAACTAATTAAGTATATCGTCGATTTTGAACAAGTCGAAGTTTTTGACAATGTGCTTGTTTCGAGTGTTACTTTGGGAATTAAAAATTCGGGAGAAAAAGCGACTAATTTTATTTACCAGAGATTTTATAAATTGAAAAAAGAAGAATTTAAAAAGCAATTTGTTGAAAGACAGTCAGAATTTGGAAAATACGAGCAAGAACTATTAACCGAAGCCGAATGGTCGTTTTCTGATAGTAAACAACTTGCGCTGAAAGAAAAAATCGAAAACGCAGGTGTAAAAATTTGTGAATTGGAAGGTGTTGCTGTTTTTCGTGGAGTCACAACAGGTTACAATCCTGCGTTCATTATTGGTACGGAAAAGAAAAATGAACTAATAATAGCGGATAAAAATAATAAACAAATCATTAAACCGCTGCTACAGGGCAGAAATATCAGAAAATGGATTTACCATTACAGTAACGATTATCTGATTTTTACAAAACAAGGAATTGATATTGAAAATTATCTGTTTATTAAAAATTATTTAAATGATTTTTACACTGAA
>JAITAZ010000094.1 GCA_031283825.1 Planctomycetaceae bacterium
AAAAAATGAAACGAACACTTTTTGCGGTTATAATTTCGATAACCGTTTTATCGTTGTCTGCATCGTTTGCGGACGAGGGCATGTGGCTTTTTGAAAACGCGCCCGTAAATCAAGTCAAAACAAAATACAATTTCAACTTGACCGACGAATGGCTCGACCATGTTCGTTTGTCGTCAATTCGATTCGGACGCGGAGGCAGCGCGTCGTTTGTTTCGCCGCGAGGCTTGATAATGACAAATCATCACGTCGGCGCCGCCCAATTGCAAATGCACAGCACACCAGAAAACGATATGCTCAAAAACGGATTTTACGCAAAAACTCTCGCCGACGAATTGCCTTGCAAAGGTTTAGAATGTATCGTCCTAGATAGCGTCAAAGACATTACCGCCGAACTCGAAAAAGTTACAAGCATGTTGCCATCAGATGTCGGAGATGTAACAAAACTCAGAAACGAAACAATCAGCAAAATCGAACAAGAAGAAGCAAATAAATCAAATTTACATTGCGAAGTCGTTACGTTTTTTCAAGGCGGAAAATATCATCTTTATCGTTACAAAAAATATACCGACATCCGACTCGTCTGGGCGCCGGAACAAGATATCGCCGCCTTCGGAGGAGACCCCGACAACTACGAATACCCGCGATTCTGCGTCGATTGCTCGTTCTTCCGCGCTTACGAAAATAATAAACCGGCAGAAATTAAACATTACTTGAAATGGTCAACCGACGGAGTTAAAGAAAACGATCTCGTTTTTGTTTCAGGTCATCCCGGAACTACAAACCGCGCTTTCACTCATAGTCATCTTGAGTTTCAACGCGACGTTTTTTTTCCCGAACGACTCTCTCGACTTTATCGACGCGAAGTTATTTACTCTGCATTCGCCGAAAGATCGCTAGAAAATAAACGCCGAATCGCACACGATCTCGACGCAGTTAAGAATTATCGTAAACGCGCTATCGGTCAGCTTGAAGGTTTGCAGACTCCGTCGTTGTGGAAATCAAAACCAATTCTCGAACAAGACCCAATGTCAGAAGCGTGTAAAGGTTTATCTTATTTCTACAAAGAATACTGCTACTTTGAACTCGGCGAAGCATTCAACTCGCAGACTTTCAGATTAGCACGTCAACTAGTCCGACTCGCCCAAGAAAAAGAAAAACCAAACGCCGAAAGATTACGCGAATACAGAGACGGAAATATCGACTCAATCAAACGAAGTATATTAAACGATTCGCCTATTTACGAAGATGTAGAAATACTCAAGTTGTCAGATTCGTTGTCGATGTTATACGAATTTACTCATAAAGAATTAATACCTAGTTCTTACGGCGTTGCCGGCGGCTACGGTGGCGGATATGGCGGTATTGTACACAATCCGAAAAAAGCATTGTTGCAACGTACATTCGAAGAAGAGCAACCGTCGCCGAAAGAATTAGCGGTGAAATTAATAAGCGGGTCGAAGTTGCGGGATGTTGCGGTGCGTCAGAAGTTATTGGACGGCGGCATCGAAGCAATAAATGAATCAGACGACCCGATGATTAAATTCGCAATTAAAGTCGATTCGGATTCGCGCAAATTTCGGAAAGATTACGAAACTCATTTTGACGCGCCGATGACAAAAATTTATACCGACATTGCTAAAAAACGGCTCAAGGAGTTCGGCAATAAAATTTATCCAGACGCGACTTTTACGTTGCGTCTTTCGTACGGAATTGTCAAGGGTTATGAGGAATCGGGCAAATATATTCAACCAGTAACAAATATCGCCGGCATGTTTAAACGAGCCGAATCAATGAAATTCAAAGAGCCGTTTAATCCGCCAAAAAGCTGGTTAGAGAATAAAACTAAACTCGATCCTAATACCGGATTTAATCTAGTTACGACAAACGACATCATCGGCGGCAACAGCGGAAGTCCGTTAATAAACGCAAAAGGCGAAGTCATAGGATTAGTTTTCGACGGCAACATTTATTCGTTGTCGAATAATTTTATCTACACAGAAACCCAAAGCCGATGCGTCTCCGTTCACGTTGACGTAATTTTAGAATCACTCAAAAAAATCTACAACGCCGAAAGATTAGTAAAAGAAATCACAGAGAAATAAAATAATAACTCTGTCGCAAATTTTTTGTAACCGTTCACGGAATTTTTAATTTTTTATCGCAAAATTAAAACGTGAATAGTTACAAATTACCGATGTAGAGACGCAATGCCTTGCGTCTCATTGTTCGATCAAAAGATCACCGATAGAGACGCAAAGCATTGCGTCTCTACAATTATTAACTCATGTTACGCACTTGCTACCCCCGATCAGGTCGCCTACCTGATCTATTACCGCCTACTGACGGACAATTACTACGTAAAATGAGTAATTCATTAGGAAAATTCTAATCCGGTTTCAAGAAATTTGCTCAAGTTTAAAAATTTCAAACGAATAAGTAAGAACAGAATCAAACAAACAATTGTAAGCGATCTGTTTATGAAACGTGGTATTTTACCTGTAAATTAATTCATCTCCACCCCCCCGTTAAATTGCAGATTTAAAACCTCTTGTGTTCTTTAGAAAAGTTACGACAGTTTTGTAACTGTTCATGTTTTTTAAATTCATAATTCATGTTACGCACTTGCTACCCCAGATCAGGTAGGCGACCATAGGTAGGCGACCTTTCGCCGAAAGGTCGCGTTGCCGAAGGCAACGATAAAATGGATTCGACAATAATTATTAAA
>JAITAZ010000159.1 GCA_031283825.1 Planctomycetaceae bacterium
CGCTCAATGTCATGATAATAACAAAAAGATAAATTTAATTCAATAGCAATTTCAACAAAATAAAATCAATTTTCAAAAAAAAGTTGCTTTCAATCTCACAACGAAAACAACCACGATGATCGTACGCAAAAAAAATAATAAAATAGCGCGCAAGCAGTATTACGGTTATGCACTTGGCGTCCCTGCGGGACTAATAAAAAATAATTCCACTGATATATTACCAATACTTTAATTCCAAATTTACCAAAGCGAGGTTTAAATTATGACTCAAACGGAGCAATCGCAAAATTTTGACGATAATCTGAAACAGAGAAAACGTCAGATTTTTTATTTTCGTCTAGTGTTGATATTTGTATTGTTGATGTCATTGACGTTGATTTATATTATTTGTTTCTATTCTCCGCCGTTTGTGATTTCTCCGGCGACAACGCGGATTACGAGTCCTTTGACTCCCGATGGTCAAGTTGATTTCTTCCGCTATGCCGAAGAGAAATATAATAACGATCCGCGAATTAAAACCGACGATAACGGATTTCGAATCTTTGTCCGTACTTTTGGCAATGTCTTTGATTCTGCGAGAGCGGACTCATATTACACTGAACAGAAATACGAAAAACTCGGATTAGATTTTAATATTCCTCCGACGACGTCAATGCCTATGTCTCCGACGACAATTACTTCCAAAAATTACTCCGATAAAATACTCTCCAGAGCTTGGATGCCGGAAGAATTTCCCGATACTCCGGAACTGTCGGATTGGATTAAATCAGTCGATGAAACATTAGACTTAATTACGGAAATGATTCGTAAACCGATTTTTGTTTGTCCGCTTATTTCGGTTAGCAAGCCGTCAAAAAATAATCCGGTAAATTTATGGAGTTTGTATTCGTCCGAGTTGAATGATTGTCGCGAGATTTCTCGTTTATATACGGCGCGTGCGAATTATCGAATTGCCAAAGGCGATATCGACGGCGCGATAGACGATACGATAACAATTTATCAACTCGGACGACACTTGGCAAAAGAGCATCGTTTTATGTATTCTATTGTTGCCGCATTGCTTGAGAGAGACGCTCATAGTATTCCGTTAAATTCGAATCCGAATTGTCCGTTGACAAAAGAACAAATACAACGACTCCGTAATACGATTGATCAATTTCCGCCTAGCGTGAATAGTTCCGAGATTTATGAATTTGAACGATTGGTTGTTTTAGATTCGGTGCAATTTATGTTGCGCGATTTAAGAGCAATGAAAAATATTGATAGCGTCAATTATAAATTCTATTATACTTTCTTGTTATTTCCTTATGATAAGAATATGGTTTTTATTCGCGTGAACGAGGCTTACGATGTAGCAATAGGCAAGAAGTCGGGTAGTTTCAGAGATTATAGTACGTGGTCGGATACTAACAAGACGTTTGTTAAACATTCATTGACCAGTTACGGACGCGGAATAATTATAGCGGATTATTTAATTTCTCAATCTATTCCGGCGGCGAGTTTTGCCAAAGACGTCTTAAATTGCAATGAGTGTGCGATCAATATGAAACATTTAACGTTGGCGTTGCTTCTCTACAAATCGGAACATGGAGAATTTCCAAAAGACAATTGGGTTGAAAAGATCAAGCCGTATCTTGGCGATGATTTTGCAAGACATTTACATTGTCCCGCTTGCTTGAATAAAGAAAAAGACAAAACGAATTATGCGTTAGTCATGTATGACAAATTGCCGAAAAATCAAAACGTAATGCAATTGATTGAATTACGCGACCCTGTTCCGTTTGCTCAAGCGACTATCACGGCGGAAGAAACGTTGAGAGAATTTAAACTTGAAAAAAGAGACATCAAAATATTCGGACATCCCGCCGGAATAAACGTTGCGTTACAAGATGGAACAGTTCGTTTTCTCTCAGATTCAGACTACCGCAGAGAACCAGACGATTACAAAAAATTTCAACAACTACTCGATCAAGAACCAACGGAATAATTGTAACGATAATTATTCTGAATTTTTCTTTTTTAGTTTTGCGAATTTCCATTTGATTTTTTCTTGAGTTATTTTTGCTTCTTCTAATTTTCCTGCGGCGGATTGGGCGTCGGATAGAGATTGTAATGCTTCAACTCGTTTCGATACTCTAATAATTGAAATTCGCTCTGCTGATTTTAATGCTTCGTCAAAGCGTCCAAGTTTGGATAACATTTTCGATATTCGTAAAAATTGATCCGGTTTCGGACTCTCCCACGACGAAATTAAATTTTTATCCATCAACGGAATCGCTTGTGAAAGTAATCGTTCAGCATCGTTTTTGTTGCCCAGATCAAAATAGCCTTCCGATAACGAAAGCAATAAATTAATTTTATCCGACACGTTAAGCGATCTACGATTTTTTTCTAACATCTTTTCTGATTCTGCAAGTTGACCTTTGTCGATTCGAATTTGAATAATTTCGCTCAATGTGCTTATACGTCTGTATTGACTTGTATTTGAAAGATGCTTAACGGCGGCGTCGAATCGGTCGGCTTTAGCTTCTGCAAGAATAATTTTTTCCCAACTACCATAACTCAATTTATTTTTTTTAGCTGTTTTTAATGCGTCTTCAATTTTTCCGGCGTTTACTTGAGCTTCTGCGATTCTGCTCTCAAAATCGTATGACTCTTTTTTAATTTTTTTGCATTTCTGCGCTGTTGCAATCGCGTCGTCAAAACATCCGGCGACAAGCTGAAAGTCGAACAAACGCTCTAATAATCTAATTTTTATTTTCGAATCGGCGGCGTTGGCGTCGATTGTTGGTTTAACGAGATTTTCAATATATTTAATTTCCGCTTCCATGTTGAAATTGTGTTTCTGTCCGATTTGAAAAAATTCACGCAATAAAAAAATCCGTTCAAACGATAGCGGAGAAATAAAATTTTCAAACAACGATTTAATTGACGTCAACGTTTTCCATCCTTCCGCGTATTTTCCAAGTTCAACATTCAGAAGAGCCGTTTCAAAGAAAATGTAGTCATTCATTGAGAACGTAGTTTTGTTTTCTTTTTTATTTTTTTCGTCGTCTGAATAGCGAGCCGATATTTCTTGAACGAAACGTAAACCTTCGTCCGGTTTTCCTGCTAAACGAAATACGCGAAGTATTTTTAAGAAATGATAACGTCCTTTTTTCTCAAACTGATCGCTGATTTCTACTGCGTTGAAAAGCAATTGCCGAGCTGTTTCTACATCGTTTTTTTCAGCTGCATTTTTAGCGAGTTCGCATAAACACTCGGTTTTAATTAGTTCGTTTTTGTCCGCGAGTTGTATTGATTTCACGAAAGCGATAGCTTCATTAGTTTGCCCTGATTTGAGAAGCGATTGGGTTAATCTTAATTTTACGTATTCGGCGTTGTTTAATTGTTGTAGAGTCTTTTGAGCGTCGTCTATCAAACCGGCTTTAGCTTTAGAAATTGCAAGGTTTGCGTAGGTGTCTTGTTGGATTGACATATCTTGAACTTGTCGTGCAAGCTCATCAAGACCGTCGAATTGTTCGTCTGCGGCTTTTGCCGAAATGAAACAATTTATAAACTCGTCATAAGAACGCTTCATATGAAAATTATCTTCATATTCTTTTAATAGCTCCATCGTTTTTAATGCGTCGTCGTAGCGTCCAGCGCTGGCGTATTCTTTAGCAACAAGAGAAATAGCAAATATTTTTCTATGAGATCGATTTAATACGATAGATTTTTCAAGAGCTTCTTCGTAGTTTTCAGTTGCCAGTAATTGTAGAATTTGATTCATTCCTTTGTGGGGGTAGTCTATTAGTGGTGGAAGAAAGAGAATCCAAATAACTATAATTATTGTCCAAGAAATCACGCAACTAATCCAATAATCGAATCCTTTTTTTTGTACTTTTATTTCGGTGGAGAAATCGCGAGAGTACAACGATTTTGAGTCTTTTTCATTTTTGTTTTCGTTGATATTAGATTCAGTTGGAGAAACCGGATTCGATTCTTCTGATTCTGGATTATTCGATTCCGAATTTTTTGATTCAGGATTTTTCGATTTTTTCTTTGGCGACCAACGAATAAAATATTTTTCGTAATCGATTGACAATTCTTGCGGTAAAACGAGTTGTCTCTTTTCGATTTGTTCTTGAATTGTTTTATTGAAACAAAAAATCCAACGATAAAATGACCAATAAAATAACCAACGCAAAGGGAAAAAATACAAACTGCGAATATATTTAGTACGACTCCGATAAAATGAATTGCATAAAATTTCAACCGCCGACGGTTCAGATTCTGCTAATGTTTTGTTGATGTCTTTCTTCGTCCACTTTGATGATCGCAATATTTTAAGAGTATGACAAAGCAACGGATCTGTTGATGGCAAATTACCCCATTTTAAGTCGGGACAAAACGGAGTCAGATGAACGCCGCCGAATTCTGTTAAATATTGAATAGCTTTATTGTGTAATTCCCAAGTTTCGTCAAGACTCTTTTTTGAGAACTGTTGGATATAAAAACCCGGCGGCGACGGCAAAATTATTTCATCGCTTAGATTACCTGTTTCGACGCAGATTTTATTGTCAAGAAGCGTGTCAATTTCAAAATAGTTACCGAAGAAATTCAATTTTTGAATAAGAATCGACGATTTTTCAGGATTTTCCCATCCGGCAAAAAGCAATAATCGAAACCTAAAAATTCCAACGAAATGAAAACCATTACTGCACGCCCATTCGTCGGCTTTTTGAAAAATTTTATTTTCACAAGACGACAATAAACATTCCTGTAATTTAACGCATCGCGAAATCGAATGAAAATAAATTCGAATAGCAAAAAAAATCATACCAATTAAAGAACTTATAACCAATCCGCACAACGCCGTTAATAAAACAAAAATAACATTGTCCATTTTGAAAACCTCCAAAGTTTATAAAGACTACATTGGGTATTGTTACAACACAAAATCCAAAAAATTTTCCGCTCGATATTACATAATTTTGAATTTAGGATTTTAAAAAACCGTGAACGATTACTAATCACAAAAATTTTCGCAAGGATTATAGTATCAATTATCAACTTGTACACGGGAGGTTTTTGGTAATTTTTAGAAACTGTTTTGAAAAAATTTTATAAATTTTTGTTTTTAATCTTAGTTTATTTTACGTTATCTATCTTGCAATGACGATTCATTATTGCCGTTTGTTTTAGATTTTGGTTGTTTTTTACACCGTAACCTTTAAATTCGGAATTATGGGAATTTTAAACATTAAACACAGATAAAGGGGAATTTTTAAACACGGATAACACGGATAAAACGGATAAACACGGATAAGATAAAAGGGAAATTACGACAAACATAATTATTTGCAACGTTCAAAATGCGTCATTTGTCTATCCGTGAAAATCTGTATTCACCAAAAAATCCGTGAATATCTGTGTTTAAAAAATAATTCCGAATTCCGAATTCCGAATTCCGAATTTAAAAACCCGTGAACGGTTACTTAACATTTACATTACTGACAATTGAGTCGCTCAACCGGTGAAATAGATGTAAATCGTAATGATAGAAATAAACAAACCAATCGTTAATAAAACGTCTAAAATGTTCCAGCTCTCTCGCGTTTGACGTCTTTGAGATTCTGTTGCCGTCGCGTAAGTTAAACCGGTTAGTTTTTCATAATTCGGCTTCGGCGTCATTAGACTCACTCCAACAATCAATAGCGAACAAATCAACGTTAAATAAATTGCAATAAACGTGAAACTTGTCGTCGCTAAATAATGTAACATCGTGCCAGGCTCAAAACGATATACCGCATTTGCAATCTCCAATCCGAGTCTAGACATTCCTAACAAAAATCCGCCTATCAATCCCGTCATACATCCGTACGCATTCACACGCTTTATAAATACTCCCAAGAAAAATACACACGCTATCGGCGGCGCAACATAAGATTGAACACTCTGCAAATATCCATAAAGCGAAGGCATAAGGTCTATCACTGGAATCCAAATTAAACTCGCAACCACAATAAACAACGTCGCTACTCTACCAACCCAAACCAATCTCAACTCCGAAGCATTCGGACGAAGTTTCTTGTAAATGTCCATCGTAAATAATGTCGAACAAGAATTAAAAACCGACGCCAAAGAACTCATAAGCGCTGCAATCAACGCGCCAATAACAAGTCCTTTCAATCCAATCGGCAAAACCTCTTTCACTAATATCGGAAACGCCTCATTCGGATTGTATAAAACATTCGCGCTAATCTCGCCCTTCACCGCTAAACCATAAGCAATCATCCCTGGCACAATAAACAAAAATACCGGCGTAAGTTTCAAATACGCGCCAAAAATCGTACCGCGCCGCGCCTCACGCTGATTCCTCGCCGCAAGCGTCCGCTGAACTATATATTGATCCGAACACCAATACCAAAGTCCTACTATCGGCGCGCCAAAAAGAAGTCCAAACCAAGGAAAAACAGGATCGCTATTCGGCTTCCACAAATTAAAATAATCAGTTTTTTGAATCTTTGCATCCGCCGGCAACTTGGTCTTTGCATTATACTCGTTAAATTCATCCGGCTTATCTTGCCAATACTCGTTAAATTTCGTTTCAAGATTAAGAGATTTAATCTCGTCCTGATTCAAAAAAGGATAACCAATCGAATTAAATTTTTTACTCGAATTTTCATCAATATAATTAGGTCGCTTGACAAAAATTGGCTCTCCATTTTGATTGACAAGCTGTCTTCCATCCTCCGGATCAATAACTTTATATGCAACAATTTTATCCGTTTCATGCACGGTCTTTTTTAACTCGTTCCATCCTCCAATTTGATTCAAGCCGATAAAAAATACTGCCGCCGCGCCAAATAATAACACGGCAGTTTGAATCAACTCCGTATAAAGCACGGCGCGAAGTCCGCCTATCGCAGTATAAATACCAGTAAGCAAAACCATCCCAACCGCGCCAACCCAAAAATTGCTGACGCCGGAAATTATGTCAACAGGAAAAATCGCTCCAAACACCGCGCCGCCGGCAAAAAGTGCTATCGATACTTTGGTCATAATATAAGCAATCAAACTGACAATCGATAAAAACCAACGAGCAACCGCTGAATAACGCTTCTCAAGAAATTCAGGAACAGTGTAGATTCCGCTACGCTCATAAAACGGTACCATAATCCAACCAAGCGCTAACAAACACCAAGCGTGAAGCTCATAATGAGCCATCGCCATGCCGTCGCTCGCGCCAGTTCCAGCAAGCCCAACAAGATGCTCAGAACCAATATTCGACGCAAATAACGACGCACCAATAATCAACCAACCAGCCTTTCTACCGGCAAGAAAATAATCCTTAGACGTCTTAGTCTCTTGACGCATCACATACCACGCAATGCCTATCAAAATTAAAAAATACGCCGCCAACGTTAACCAATCATAAAATCCAAGACCAGCATGAGCGAACAAACTTATATTCAAATTCGAATTTAAATTAAAATTCATATCTATCATCTTTAATCCTCCTATAATATTTTGACCGCACAATAAAAAACGACGTAAAAATTTTGCCAAATAATAACTCAACCACTGCTATTATATACAGGCAAATAACGAAATTCAAATCATAAAATAAAAGTAATAGAACAAAAGAAATTTTGCTTTATTCCAAAAGAATAGTTAGAAAAATTATAATATATCAGTGGAATAATTGTAACAGCATTGTATTTTCGTTGAATCGTAGATTCTTCCGTCCCGCTAGGGACGACACTTTATTAACCGTATGCTTTAGCATACGGTAAAGTCCCCCGAATTACTAACTCATGTTACGCACTTGCTGCGAGTTTTATTTTTTGGGGGGACGTTGGGGACAAAGGGGACGTTGGGGACACTGGGGACGTTTTTGTTTGAAATCTGGGGTTGATGACTCAGGAGA
>JAITAZ010000162.1 GCA_031283825.1 Planctomycetaceae bacterium
TCTCGCCTGCATTGTTTTTTGGCAAAAAACGCCTAAATATGCGGTCGAGACGACCGCGTTCCTAATAAAAATATTGTTGTATGATGTTTTTAGAAGTTCCCTTTAATTATTGTCGAATCCATTTTATCGTTGCCTTCGGCAACGCGACCTTTCGGCGAAAGGTCGCCTACCTGATCTATTAACGCCTACCTGATCTATTACCGCCTATCTGATCAATAAACGCCTACTGACGGACAACTACTGCGTAACATGACTTTGTAATATATCAGCGGAATTTTTTGTAACGATATTTTCTCGAATTATGCTTTATCCTAATTTTCTGCAATTTTTCTGCGTTTTCTGCGTTAAAATTTTTTATCTGTCATTATTTTCTACCGAAAAAAAACCAACAATTTGTTACCGCTCAAAGTATAAAACGAAATTTTTCTCTGATATATTTACATTGCCGTTTGTGAAGCAATATTGATTGAAGACATCCTTTATCCCCTTACTTGACAAGAAAGTTTACTACGGTACAATCCCCCGCTCGTTTGTTTTTTGATCGCGGGCAGTTGTGTCGTAGGGCAATTGTTAATTGGTAAGCGATCAATTTATAGCTTAAAAAGTTTAATTGTTTAGGAGAAAATCAAAGATGTCTGAACGCACAAAAGAAATTCGTCGTCGCAGAAAAAGAAGAGCGAATTATGCGGCGTTAAAATCAAAACTTGCCAAAGTTGGCGGTAAATTCGATACGCAAACAAAACAAAAATACGCCGAAAAATTACGCAAATTATCTCCCGGTGCCGACATTGTCATAAAAACGTTAGGTCTGGAATAATACGGAATAGGAATTTTGCTGAGATTACGACTCGCGTGAAAAAACGAAACATACAAAATGCGTAAATAAAAATTTTGTATGTTTCGTTATTTTTGTTTATTTCGTATTTCTCAAAAAGATCACGATTGAATAGTTACGAAAAATTACAAAAAAATGTATAAAAATGAGAGCGAATAGTAAGGGCGAATCTTTTGCCGGACTTTCTGTTGCAATGATAACTCCGTTTAAGGATGGCGGAGTAGATTATGAAAGTCTTGAAAAGCAGGTACAATTTCAAATAGAAGCCGGTACGACGGCAGTTGTTCCGGTAGGCACGACAGGCGAGTCGCCAACGCTCTCATACGAAGAACATGAAGGCGTAATTCGCGAGGTTGTTAAGACGGCAAATGGGAAAATCAAGGTGATTGCGGGGACAGGATCGAATTCAACAGATGAGGCAATTTATCTAACGCAATTTGCGGAGAGAGCTGGCGCAGACGCGGCATTGTTGGTCGCCCCTTATTACAATAAGCCGACGCAAGAGGGGTTCTATCAACATTACAAGGCGGTTGCGGAAAAGGTTGGCATACCGATTTGTATCTACAATATTCCGGCAAGGTGTGGAAAAAATATTGAGCCGGAAACAATTATTCGTCTTGCAGAGATCCCAAATATAGCGATGGTAAAGGAGGCAACAGGATCGATGGATCAAGTGTCGTCGATTATTGAAAATTCTGACCTAACGATCTTAAGCGGAGACGACAGTCTGACATTGCCTATTATGTCAATAGGAGGACGCGGAGTGATTTCCGTTGTCGGAAATATTATTCCGAGTGAAATCATAAATTTATGCAAAACTTTCGACAATGGAGATATAATTCTTTCTAGGGAAATACATTATAAGATTTTCAAATTGTGTAGAAACATGTTGTCTTTATCAACAAATCCGATTCCGATTAAAGCCGCAATGAAAATTCTAGGTCGAGACAACGGTGAATTAAGATTACCTCTAACCCCTCTAACTCAAAACGAAGAACTAAAACTAAGAGAAACAATGAAAAATTTCGGATTGATCAATTGAAAAACAAATCAATGTATAGTTACAAAATCAGAAAGACTACATTTGTGTAATTTGAATTTTTTCACGACGATTATGTAAGTTCTAACGCTCGCCAAAAATGTATTACTGCTACATTACAGTAATGTCTCACGACCGAAAATAATTTTTCTCAAAATAATTTTTCTTGAAAACGCTTGAATTTTCAGCATCAAATTAAATCTAATCTTATTTCTTCATTTTTGTAATTTTCTCAATGGCATGTTTAATGCTTTATTTCAATCACTGTTCATATCAAAAATTTTGAACAATAAACTAACAACCACAACTACTCCCAAAAGGAAATTCTCCAATTAGAAATTTCCTCCAAATAAATTATGCGAAAAATTGCAATATACGGTAAAGGCGGAATCGGTAAGTCAACCACAACACAAAATACCGTCGCCGCACTCGCGGAAATGGGGAAAAATATGATGGTCGTCGGTTGCGACCCAAAAGCTGATTCAACCCGATTACTCCTAAACGGACTCGCTCAAAAAACCGTACTCGATACACTCCGAACTGAAGGAGAAGACCTCGACCTAGACGACGTCGTAAAAACCGGATTCAAAGGAACCCGATGCGTCGAATCCGGCGGACCAGAACCCGGAGTCGGTTGCGCAGGTCGCGGAATCATTACCTCAATCAATCTACTCGAACAACTCGGCGCATTCGACCCCAAATATAAACTCGATTACACATTCTACGACGTTCTCGGCGACGTAGTATGCGGAGGATTCGCTATGCCAATCAGAGACGGTAAAGCTGAAGAAATTTATATCGTTTGCTCCGGCGAAATGATGGCAATGTACGCCGCAAATAATATCTGTAAAGGTATCAGAAAATTCGCCGAAGCCGGCTCCGTTAGACTCGGAGGTCTAATATGCAACAGCAGAAAAGTTGACCGAGAAGCCGAACTAATCATTGCACTCGCCGCAAAACTAGGAACGCAAATGATACACTTCATTCCACGAGATAATATGGTACAACGCGCCGAAATAAATAAAAAAACAGTCATCGATTACGACGCCACCGTACCTCAAGCAGACGAATACAGAAATCTCGCAAACGCAATCGAAAAAAATACACTCTTCGTCGTGCCAAATCCACTCGAAATATCAGAACTCGAATCACTACTAATGGAATTCGGTATCGCAGATTAGGTTTTTGTTAAAACGTAATATTTCACGTACAAGTGAAAATTTCCTAAGCCCTGAAAGGGCGCAAGCCACTTTGTAAAATTGAAATTTGCTGTCGCCCTTTCAGGGCTTCGTTTGTCGTGGAATACTAACGTAGGGCGTTGCCCTACGCTATTGTTGATTGCCCTTTCAGGGCGTAGGATTTTTTGCTTTGAACGTGAACGGTTACCCAAAAAAATAATACAGTTTTTTAAAAAACCGTGAACGGTTACAATTTTTTTAAACGACTTTATAGACAGTAAAGACTTCAGGGACGACGTTGTTTTAGAACGAAAATTGGCGATTCAAAATACGACCTATTTGAATTTTTTCAACAGATTTCGCTTTAGTATTGTTGCGGGCGAGTTGTCCGCGTTTATTACTAATTCCTTAACTAATTTTTAACCCAATTTAAAACTATGCTAATGATTCGCGCAATCATCAGACCAGAAAAATCCGATGCCGTTCTCGCTGCATTGATGGCAGACGGCTTTCCGGCAGTAACCAAAATTACCGTCGCCGGACGCGGAAAACAACGCGGTATAAAAATCGGAAACGTTACATACGACGAAATTCCAAAAGTAATGCTGCTCATGGTCGTCAAAAATAATGACAAAGATTTTGTTATCGGGAAAATCATGGAAGTCGCTCGAAGCTCACAAGGCGCATTCGGCGACGGGAAAATTTTTATCTCACAAGTTGACGAAGTTTACACGGTCAGCTCCGGTCTAAAAGAAACAGAAGAGTAAAAGGAGTAAAACATGAAAGAAATTATGGCAATAATTCGAATCGATAAAATCAACAAAACTAAAGACGCACTAATGAACGCAGGAATTAGCTCAATGCATGTAAAAGACGTACTCGGAAGAGGTAAAGGTCTCGTTGATATTTTACGACTCGACGGCGCTGAAAAATTATGGGAAGAAAAAATGGAAGAACTCGGCGCTGTCGGACGACTTATCCCAAAACGAAAAATCTCAATCATCGCGCCAGATAAACTCGTGTCGAAAATCGTTAAAACTATCATCGCAACAAACCAAACCGGAAAAAGCGGAGACGGAAAAATTTTCGTCCTGCCTGTCTCAAACTCAATCAGAGTAAGAGACGGTCAAACTGGAGAAGAAACACTCGACGAATAATCGTTACAATAATTTCGCAGGTTAAATTGCGAATAAAATAATAGTAACCGTTCACGAGTTTTTCAACACGGATAATAGGGGAATTTTAAACGCGGATAATACGGATTTGACTGATAATCACGGAAAATGGAAATGATGCCTTTGTATGGTAGAAATCAATTATTTTAAGGGGATAAAGGGGGGAGGATGCAAGAAATTATTAAAGACTAACTCAATAATTAATATTTTACTTAATAATAAATAAACCTAAGTAAATAATATAATTTTATTGATATTAAAATCGTCATTTCCATTCTCCGCGAATATCCGTTGAATCCGTATTATCCGCGTTTAAAAATTCCCCGTATTATCCGCGTTTAAAAAATTCCGCTGATATATTACTTAATTTGTAACTATTCACGGGAACTTCTAAAAATAAATTTTACATGAGGTTTTTAGAAGTTCCCTATATGAAATAAAACTCGCTTGAAATATTACAATAGACCATTGCCTCATATTCTATCTCCGAACATTGAGCTGAACCAATTTGATTCTAGATTTTTTGGCTCGTTTGGATTCTCCGAAGGAGGAATTAAATCGGCGGCTCGCTCTACTATTGTAAAACCAGATTGATCGCGACCAAATATCCACACATTTTGCGGATGAGATACATCGGCTAACTCCGCGCTATGAGTTGTCAACAAAAGCTGAGAACCATGCGGCGCCGATACGTCAAACTTACGCAATAACTCCGATAAAAACCAATTATGAATCCGATCAAGTCCATTCTCTGGATTGTCAAACGTAATCAACGGCGCAGGAGTTGATTCCTCTAATCTCAAAACATACGAAAAAAGTCTAATTGTTGCCTCCGATAAATGCGAAATCGGAATCGGAATACTTATTCCTTCCATCACAAACGATAACAATGGTCGTTCTCGATTCGTGCAGTCTATCAAAACCGACTCTAAATTCGGAATACTCGCGGCTAAACGGTTGATCTCCGACTCTGCGTCGTCTCCAAATTTATTCACAAAATAATTTATCAGTTGAGATAACTTATGACCTCGCGGATTCTCATGAAATTTCATTTGAGTCGTATCAAGTCCTGAAGTCGTCTCAATATGAAAATCATCTGTTGACCAATTCTCAAATAAATTCCGCAACGAAGCCCAAACCGGATACTTCGGATGAGATTCCAATGCGGCAAGTCCTAGATGTTTTAAGTCTGTAAATTCGATACATGTCAATTCAGCGCCGCTTATTTGTTCGTCCGGCGCGAGGTATCGTATTGTTTTTTGACTATTCTGAAGAAACGCAATCGGGAAAGATTCTTTGCCGTTTCGATATGCGATAAGTTCCGAATCGATGTAGGGTGCTTTGTTTCGAACATAGCCGATACTAACGGCATAAGTTGCCGCAACCGGTTCGTTCGGTTGACGATAATGAAATCCAAAAGAAATCGTTCCTTTTCCGCCGTGCGAATAAATTGTTTCGTAACCGCCGCGTTTGCCGCACGCATAATCTATGCCATGACGATAACAATCTGAAACAAAACTAAACGCATCAAGAACAGAACTTTTACCCGAACCGCTTAATCCGGTCAACAATGTTGTAGCGCCAAGATCAAAAGGCAATACCGACGCCGGATCTTCCACATAAACAAATTGAGGAAACGCCGTGCCTATGCCAACTTGTTTCAGCGACTTAAAATTACGAATCCAAAAACCTTCAAGCATGTTATTTACTCTAATCCAAAATGACGCAACAAAAAAACAACTTGTAATTATTCAGTTTATCTTTTAATTCGAATCGCGTTTCTATTGAGAACCGCTGAAAAATTACAAAACTTATACAATATTAAAACAATATAATAAATCGGTCAATCACGCCGATCAATATGACGATTATTTTGAAAACCATAAGATTAAAACGAAAGGTCGCGTTGTCGATAGGCGGCATTAGCGATGTTAATTTTGATTAACGCATATTTATTGTCTGAATTATGATTTTTTTCTCTTGTACGTGAACGGTTACATAAATATTCCGTAACCGTTCACGGGTTTTTAATTCGGAATTGAGTTTTGAGTAATACAAGCGGAATATTTGTTTTGTAATTATTATGAATGCGCATGAAATAATCATTTGCAAATAACAATAAATTAAAAACCGCTTGTAGAGACGCAATGCCTTGCGTCTCATTGTTCGATCAAAAGATCACCGATAGAGACGCAAGGCATTGCGTCTCTACATTGGGTTTAGCAATTCAAATTTGAATTTAAAAATAATTCCGAATTTAAAAACCCGTGAACGGTTACCAAATAATAATACGGAATAATTTTTGTAACAATAATTTTTCACAACAATCAATAATCTTTTATGCTACGCGATAGCTTAAAGTTCAACAAACTAAGTCCAATGTATATCAGAGAGAGAGAGAGAGAGAGAGAGAGAGAGAGAGAGAGAGAGAGAGAGAGAGAGAGAGAGAGAGAATATTGCGCTTAAGTTAATATTGATTATTATCAGTATCTTTGTTTTTATGATTGGT
>JAITAZ010000163.1 GCA_031283825.1 Planctomycetaceae bacterium
AAGGAAAGAAAATCAATAGAAAAAATTTATTCAGTTTTAACCCAAAACCCAGAGGAGGCTAAAGCAATGGCAGATTCACTAGTAATCACGCTATTAAAACAAGGATTAGATCAAGGACGAGTTGAAGGACGCAAAGAAGGACGAGAAGAAGGACGTGTTGAAGGACGTGTTGAAGGACGAGTTGAAGGACGCGAAGAAGGTGAGGTAATAAGATCAAAGAAAAATATTCTCTCGTGTCTTTCCAAGCGATTTAAGCATCCTGTTCCTCGTGATATTCAGGATAGCGTCAATTCTTATTCGGATTTGATTGCGCTTGAATCATTATTTCAGAGATCGCTTGATAGCGATTCGCTTGATGAATTTAGAGAGTACCTTGTAAGGTAGAATTTTGTAATATATCAGTGGAATATTTGTTTATCTGAGTCATTCAACCGGCTTTTATGCTCTTGTATTGCCGAAATTCATAGTATGAGTCGTATATGATTTTGTTTGTTTCTTTTGACGATTCGTTTGTAATAATGATAATAAATGATATTTCAGATGCGTTATTGATTGCGGATGCGTGATAATTTTATCAACTGGCGTCTCTCTGCAATTGCTGGAAATTCTGGCAGAAGGGGATTACTAATTCAAATAATACTCTGAACCAAAATCTACAATTAAATACAAAATGAATAAAAGAACGATTGACTTACTTAATCGTCTGGTGTCTGACAACGGGTCGGATTTGCATCTGGCGGCGAATAATCCTCCGATGATTCGTATTCATGGAAAGCTTATTCCGATGGCGGGCGAAGTTGTTTTGTCGGGCGATGATACGTTTGAAATCATAAGTCAAATTTTGCAAACGGACGAAGTTCAGGAATTGGAGAAAACGGGCGAACTTGACGCGGCAATAGAAATCGACGGCGGCTATAGGATTCGTATTAACGCGTATCGTCAGCAAGACACTTATGCGGCGGCGTTGCGATTATTGCCGAATCGATTTTTTACGTTTAACGAGTTGGGCTTGCCGATAAACGTGCTTGAGCATATTTGTCAACTTCATGCCGGACTTGTTCTCGTAACTGGCGCGACGAGCAGCGGTAAATCGACAACGATTGCAAGTATTGTCAACAGAATTAATCAAGAGCGTTATTGTCATATTCATACGATTGAAGACCCAGTCGAGTATCGTCATTGTAGTTTAAGATCGTTTGTTACGCAGCGGGAAATCGGCAGAGATACGGCGACGTTTGTAGAAGCATTAAGACGCTCAATGCGCGAAGATCCGGACGTAATTGTAATCGGAGAGATGCGAGATTTAGAAACGATGTCAGCGGCGTTGACTCTTGCAGAAACCGGACATCTTACATTTGCGACATTGCATACCTCGACTGCGATTCAAACTGTTTCGCGGATAGTTAGCGCATTCCCTGCCGCGCAGCAACCGCAAATCCGAATCCAACTTGCGTCAACTTTGCAGTATGCGATTTGTCAAAAACTTATTTCTTGGGACAATGGCAAGGGTAGATCGTTGGTTGCTGAAATTTTGTACGTAAATTCCGCAGTGAGAGCAATGATTCGCGAAGAAAAATCGCATCAGATTAACAACGTGATGCAAACAAATTACGACAGAGGCATGAGAACGTTAGACCAATCTCTCGACGATATAGTTAAACAAGGCTACCTCTCGCCCAAAACCGCACAGCTTTATAGAGAATAAGTTATGCAATAACGGTTCACGGATAAAAATTTTTGTTGCATGGTAGAGCGACGGGAATTATTTTTTGTCTAATTTGTGTTTTTTGTGATTTGCTAAAAATAGACTACCGTGTTTTTTTGAGCGACTCAATAGACAACGCCATTGATCTTTTGTAACCGTTCACTGAATTTTTTATTTTTTTATCGAAAAATTAAAACTTGAATAGTTACAAATTAACAAATGTAGAGACGCAATGCCTTGCGTCTCTATTGTTCGATCAAAAGATCACCGATTGAGACGCAAAGCATTGCGTCTCTACATCGGGTTTAGTAATTCAAATCCGTATTTAAAAAACCGTGAACGGTTACCATTTTTTTAAGGGACGTCGTTGTTTGAAATCGGAGACTAACAACTCAAAAGACGTCGCTCTTGAGTCTATTTCAAATATAGATTCTAAACCCAAACGTCCCTAAAGTCCTTTAAAAAATACTGCAATTTAATAGTCAAATTTTCACTGAAATAACCTCAATATTACCTCAAATTTTATTTTTGAAATTATGAAAACAGTTAGCGGAATCCCCGTATTCAACGGCGACGCTATCGGGAATGCTCATGGTATCGTTATCGGTAAAGTATTCGTCCAAGAAAGCGAAAGACTCGGCGTTACTGAACGCACAATACCATCCGACAAAATCGAATCCGAAATCGAACGCTACCAAACCGCAGTCAAAAACGCTAAAGACGAAATTGAATCAAATCGAGACGCAACCCTAGAATCACTCGGTCAAAATCTCGCCGATATATTCGAAGCACAAATTCTAATCCTACAAGACCCAAGACTCCTACGCGAAACCGAAAATCTAATTCGCACCAAATCACTCGCCGCCGAATCCGCTGTTGCAATCACCCACAACGCACAAATAGAAATTTTACGCAAACTAAATAACTCTTACATCGCCGAAAAAATTAACGATATCAGAGACATCGAAAAAAGAGTCCTTCGACGCTTACTCGGAACACGGTCAGAGTCTTTACGTAAATTAACCGAACCCGTAATCCTGCTTGCAAGCAATCTCACACCGAGCGAAACTGCAAATCTAGATCGGAATTTTGTCAAAGCAGTCGTTACCGAAACCGGCGGTATCGGCGGACATACGGCTATTCTCGCCGCCGCACTAGAAATACCATGCGTCGTAGGATGCGGAAATTTTCTCGCAAATGTAAAAAACGAAGATGTCGTAATAGTTGACGCAATTAGCGGTCTGCTAATTCTATCGCCAGATGAAAAAACGATCCAAAAATACCAAAAAATTATCGACTCCGGCTCGTCGCGAATCGAAAATCTCGACGAACTACGAGACCTTGAAGCAATCACGGCAGACGGTACGAAAATCGAAATTCTAGCTAATATCGAATTTCCCCAAGAAGCCGACAACGCAACACAACGCGGAGCAGAAGGTATCGGACTTTTTCGGACAGAGTTTCTTTATCTTACCCAAGAATCAGACCCGACCGAAAACGAACATTTCGAATCATACATGAGAGTCGCAAAAGCAATGGACGGCAAACCGGTAATTATACGCACATTCGATTTCGGAGACGATAAAGAATCAGACCGACATGGAGAATTAATTCCCGAAAGAAACCCAGCACTAGGCTTGAGAGGAATAAGATTAGCTCTAAAACGATGGCAACTTTTCCGCACGCAGATTCGCGCAATTTTACGAGCAAGCGTTCACGGGAATATCAAAATTATGTTTCCGCTGGTTTCAACTGTAAAAGAATTTCGACAAGCGAGATTTTCCGCCGTTAAAGAATTTATGGACGAACTCGAACACGACGGAATCGCTTATAATAATAATATAAAAATCGGCATGATGGTTGAAGTGCCGGCAGCTGTGGTGATGTTAGACCATTTTGCAGAAATCGCGGATTTTTTCAGCATAGGAACAAACGACTTGACACAATACGTAATGGCAAGCGATAGAGGAAATAGAAGCGTAAGTCATCTGTTTTCGAGTTCTGATCCTGCGGTTTTGAGAATGATTCATTCGGCGGTTACCGTTGCAAACAAAACGCAAAAGCCAATTTCATTATGCGGTCAACTAGGAGGTGCGCCAATGAGATTAGCAATTCTATTAGGATTAGGTTTGAGAAGCATAAGCTGCACGCCGTCGTCTATTCCAAGAATTAAACAAATTTGCAGAAGAATCATGATCTCCGACTGTACAAGAATCGCCGAAAAAGCTCTACAATTCTCAAACGCCGCCGACGTCCAAGACTACGCAATAAGAGAAATGATAAACCTAATACCAGACCTAGTAGATAAAGTTTTGTAAAAATGAATTTCTAAAAAAAAAATAATATATCAGCGGAATATTTTGTAACGATTTGAGGTTTATTTTTGACAACCTCATTTTTACCTAATTTTCTTAACAAAACAACCTCAGTAGCAATGAATCCCCCAAAAACAAACCTCATTACCTCATTAAAAATTAGGCAGATAATGAGGTTACGTTTGGGGGAGAATTGGTTGCTACTGAGGTTTTTAAACAATAGTTAAGAAAATTAGGTTAAAAATGAGGTTTGTAAAAAATAAAACTAATATCTGTACAAAAATTCGACTGAATGATTAGGAAAATAATTTTTATAAATGCTCATGGTATAATTTTGTTAATCCTATCCAAAAACAAAAAACGATATTTCAAGTGTGATGAGTATATAATAAATGTCCGATTTAATTTTTTGTGCAAGAACAATGCTTTCCAAAGAATTTGTTACTGATCTGAAATTTAAGAAAAACGGCGAAATCGCCAAACTCGTGCGAAATCAACGCGATGTCGGAGGACTTATTTTCGTTTTGGAAAATCTGGGACATTTGCCGATTGGTTTCAATGCGGATTTTCTGT
>JAITAZ010000180.1 GCA_031283825.1 Planctomycetaceae bacterium
ATAGCAACGGCTATCGGCAACGCGACCTTTCGGCGAAAGGTCGCCTACCTGTCTGGAGCAACAAGTGCGTAACATGAGTCAATAACATTTCCGTTATTATTTCTAATTTTTTGAAACAAAAATTATTTTAATCTGCGCGTAGAATTTACGAAATATTTGTTTTTTTGCGTCTTTATAGTTTTGATATTTAGTTGAAAAATTAAATCTACGGCAATTTGAAACATAAATCATAACATTAAAATCAAAATAAAAAATTCTACAATTTGTTAACAATTCTCGACGCAAAAAAATATTAATTTACATCTCAAAATTGTCGATACCAAATCAGACTATGATCTATCTTTTGACATAAACAATCGTGTTTATTCATTCCGGTCTATTTTTGACAATCTTTGTAACTTTTCAATTACGTTTTCGCGGCATGTAATATTTCAGCATGATATTACAAAAAAATCCTAGCGTTTAGTTTGCGGCGGTTCAGTTAAGTAAATCGGCGGTTTATTAATTTCGTATTATTTCAAAGGAATTTTTATGATAGTCCCGCATGGACGACATTATGAATTATTGTAACGATAATTTAATTTCATAATGCCGCCTCGCGCGGGGCTTGATTATCGTACGATTTCGTATCGCAGGTTTGCATATATTGTCTTTACGGGACAATAAAAATATCTGATTAAATTTCACAAAAATACTAAATCAAAAAACGCGCCGCAAACTAAACGCTAGGAAAAAATCAAACTAAATTATTTTAAACTGTTCGCGCTTGAATTTTCGATTAGAGCTGAATTTTATGCTCTAACGTTGCTGAAATTTCGTATCGCGAGTTGGATAACAGCGTAAAAAATTATGACTGCAAATACAATATTTCGCCGACCTATAATTTTCGTTACGAAAATAGGTCTGGCATGTTTCCTTATGATATTTTTGACTTTTCCGATTTTTGCTCAATCTGGAAAATCTCCTGCGATTCGCGAATCCGGTCAAAAAACAATTGGCGAGATTTGGTGCGAAATGGTCAAAAAAACTTTCGTGAATCCCTCATTCGACGAACTTGGAACGTTACACGAAGGCTATTCTTTTGACGAGTTATTAGAGATTGCTCAACGTTCTAATCCTTCGTTATATCGTAGCGCGAGTAAAATTGCGGCGGCGAAGGGCAAGCGAAATCAAGCCGGTTTGTATCCTAATCCGCGATTGAGTTACGCCGGCGATAATCTTGGAGTAAAAGGAGAAGTTGGCAAACACGGATTAGCTATCACGCAGGAAATCGTTACGGCAAAAAAACAAAAACTCGATAGAACCGCCGCGTCTTACGACGTTTCCGCCGCAAAGAAAGAATACTCAATGACGCAACTCAAATTACAAAACGATTTGAAAATTGCTCATTATGAAATAATATATGCAATTTTAATTTGCAAAGTTGAAAATTTCGCGCAAGATCTTAGTAAAGATTTATTACGAGTTGCAAAAACAATGCATAAAAACGACAATTCTAAAGCAATCGACATTTTGCATTTCCAAACGATGTTAAACGCTGAAGCTGTAGATTATAAACAAGCGGAAAATAACAAGCTCGCGAAATGGCAAAATCTTGTTTCGATTGTTGGCGTTCCTGATTTGCCGTATCAACCTGTTCGAGGAACGTTAATTGATCATTCGCCGCAACGCAACTGGCAAGCGACGTGGACGCAATTACAAAGCGTAAGTCCGCAATTAGAATTGGCAAAAATAAAAATTGCTCAAGCGAAAGTATATTCGAACCGCGCCAAAGCCGAACAATTTTCAAACATTTACGCGACATTTTCTCTGGCTCGCGACATTCCGGCGAAGGCAAATGTCCCGTTTGTAGGAATTACGACGCCTTTGAGAATTTACAACAAAAATCAAGGAAATATTGCAAGAACAAACGCTGAAATCGCAATTGCCAATAGAGAATTCGACTGTCTTTCGTTGCGGCTTCATCAAAAGTTAGCTACCGTATTTTGTCAATATGAAAACGCTTGCGAAATAATTAACGTCTATGAAAAATCAATTATTCCAGATTCATTTGAAGCGTTGCGGCAGATCGGAGAAAATTATTGTAACGGAAAAATGACATATCTTGACTTATACGCGCAACGCAAAATTGTCATCAACGCTTTATTAAAATATATCGAAGCATTAGAAACAAAAGCTATATCTGTAACCAAAATCGACGGAATGATAATAGAAGGAGTTTTAGATTAAACGAATCGCAAACAGTTAAATTTGAGATAATATTTCAGCGGAAAATTCGTTTTGTTTTTTGAGTCAATAATCGCAGATTTTAAATAAGAACGTTCCATCTGTCCCCTTAAAAAAACAATTCGCTCAAAGCATACAACTAAATCCGCCCCTGATTGACAGTAAAAGATGAGGGCGTAAAATTCTGCGCTTTGAATTTAAGTTATAGAGATTTCTAAAAAGTCAAAATTTATTTTAGATCGTAAGTTTGCGGAAATCGTAGAATATTCAACAAGAAAAGCTGCGTTTCTAACGAGACAAGAATCTAATAAAAATTTGAATTATTTAAAATTCCTATAAACAATATCAAAACTTAAACCTGTTTCCTCTTTCCACCTCTAAAAAAACTAAAAAATGAGTACAAATAATCAGAACAATATTGTTGATGTCGATAATGATGATGAATTATCAGATAAATTATTTGCCGAAGAAATAAGATTATCATTTTTAGGCGGCGGCGAGTCCAGTCTGAATGAATTGATAAAACTGTTAAACGAAATCATAAAAGAAACAGATTT
>JAITAZ010000222.1 GCA_031283825.1 Planctomycetaceae bacterium
ATTTGTTTTAATGAGGTAATGAGGTTGGCGTGTGGGGTGTCTTTGGCTACTGAGGTTTTAAACAATAGTAAGAAAAATTAGGTTGAAAATGAGGTTGGTTGTACAATATTCATACGTGTTAAAAATATTCCACTGATATATTACAACGACTCAAAAGAAATCTTTGAGTCGTTTCAAACAGATTTTCAACCCAAAATCCTCATGTCCCTTTCGTCCCCTCTGGCTTACAGACTCTGTCAACTCTACATCTGATTCTGATTACGCTAATCAATTATCACTGTCAGATACATAAATCTGCTAATTTGACACAATATACGTTATATCTATTGAACCAATTTCATTTATCATCGTTGACAAGCGATACCGTAGCCGATGTAAAAGTTATTTTGCATGAATCGGGATTATTCGCGTCGTTAGAGATTATCAAATTTCCGTTGAATAGTTTACCAGATAATTTGAATTTATTCTTATCGATTTTTTGATATAAACCTTTATCGATCCTTTTAACGTTTCCGCGATTATTACTAATGTCCCCTTCGTAATCAAGATAGGCAATTCGATGATACGGCAATTTTTTCGCGTTACAAGAAAAAGAATTTAACTTGCAAAAATCTAAATCTAAATCTGAATCTGAATCTAAATCTGAATTGATTAAACTCAATTGCGGCGGAATAGACCACGTATCAAGTTGTTTAAGTCCGTCAATTTCGACTTCTAACATAATATCCCAATGCCCGCTTTCAAGATCACTCTCTGCGCATTGATTTAATTTATGTAACAAAATAACAAACTGATTCATTTGAAATATTACAAAAAAACAAATTTTTACATAACTCGTAACCATGAATTTCGGCGTATCAAGAGCGTAAAATCAGCTTGCCAAAAAGTAAACCGGCGGCTCGAACCGACAATTCAAGCGTGAATAGTTTAAAAATACTCCACTTAAAAATACTCCACAAATCCGCAATATATTACAAATTTAATGGAAATTTTGGATTTGACTTGAATCCTAAAAATCTGTATTATTCGCATTCGCTCGTAATTTACACAACTTGTACTATAAATTCGGCAATAAAAAAGCAACAAAATAATTCAAAAATAACATTAACTATTCAGTCGATAGGCAATCTTCAATCAGGTAGATAACCTTTCGCCGAAATATCGTCCGACTAATTAAATATTAGGAAAAATCCCATAATCAGAAAAATATTTTACACAATCTGGGTTTTGTTTTGCTGGATAATTCTCCTACTCGTCATCGGCGCAGCAGGCGGAGGAGTTTACGTACTTTATCAAATTAACTCTCAACTTCGCTCGCATATTCTAAACGAATTACAACTGTCGCTGCCAGAACTAAATATCGAATTGCAAAAAGCTCAACTCGACGAACAAAAAGGAATTATACTCAAAAAATTAGTTTGCTACACGCCCGCAAAAAATGGACAACAAAAAAAACCGCTACTCGCCGCCGACGAAATCTATCTCGAATGTCCCGTCTCGCTAAAAAGATTGTACGATAAAAATGTCAACGTCAACCGCATAATAATCCGAAACCCAATCATACGAATCACACGAACAAAAAACGGTATGCTCGACGAACTAAAATATCTCGCTTTCCCCAATCCAAAAAATAACAAAAAAATCCCCATCGAAATAATAAACGGCACAATTCTCTACAATGATAACACCTCGCCAAACACTCAACCAATAAAATTAACCGACATATCTCTGACAATCTCTCCTCAAGAATCTCAACAAAAAAATATTACCAAAACTAATTCACAACTTCACTCAAACCCCAATCAACAAGTTGCTTACAAGCATCCGCTAAATGTTTCGCTCGATCAAAATCCGCTCGAAACCAATCCGCTCGATCAAAATCTACACGATCAAAATCTACACGATCAAAACTTGCGTGATCAAAGTTCTCTTGATCAAAATCCGCGATGGCGATTTAGCGGAAGTATCAAAGGCGATTTTATTCGGCAAATCAATATCAAAGGATACATCGATCCTCAAACGCAATCTTGGGAAATATCCGGCAATTGCCGACAACTCGACTGGATTCCCGAACTACGCGAACTTCTGCCTCATGACTTACAATTATCGTTACAAAAATCAATCAACGCCGATTACAAACATCTGACCAATACCTTTCAAGGCAGATTCGATTTCGGATTCTCTGCCGTTTCCGCGCCTGATTCTCCGCTCGGTTTACATTTTTCAATCGACGGAATTCTTTCGCAGGGTCGAATGGAAATACATGAAATAAATCGCACTTTGTCTGAACTAAATACAAAATTCAAAATCACCGACGACAGCGTCTTTATCGAAAAACTCACCGGACTTGGCGAAGCGGCGCGAATTATTTTTTCTTACTCGCAAGAAGGTCTGTTGAAGAAAAGGTCGGCATTTATCGTTACGAATATTCAAGGATTGATTTTTGATACAAAATTGATCGAAGGAATTTCTCCAATGATGAATGAAAGTTTAAAAAATACCGTTTCAAAATTTGATCATTCCGGCTCTGCAAATATCGAAGCGGAACTAACTTGGCAAGACGAAAATTGGCTTGCAAAAAAGATTAATATTGAATTTTCCGAACTCAACTTTACATATCTTCCCGCGCCGTATCGTCTCGACCGACTGCGGGGAGACTTGAGAATCAACGCCGACGCAAACATGCAAGTAAATCTGCGAGGTCAATCGGGCGATTCGCTCAAAGTGCAAATCGACGGCGCGTACAGAAATGTTTTTATCGATCCGACTGGTCAAGTTCAAATCCAATGCGAAGACATTTTAGTCGATGAAAAACTAATGAATATAATTCCTCAACAGGAACGTCAGACAGTTATGTCTTTGCACCCGACAGGAAAAATTAACGCTAATTTGGTTGTAACTCATCCGCCGGATAATTTGCCGACAAAAAAATATATCGAAGTCGGCATGAATAAGATCAATATTTGTTACGATAAATTCCCGTATCAATTACGAGACATTACGGGTCTGTTGCGATTCAATAACGGCGTCTGGACGTTTGAAAATATTGTTGGCGGCAACGAATCGGCGAGAATTAATTGCGGCGGTTTTTTACGACCAATAAACATGAGCGACGTCAATTCTGCTTATGAATTTCAGTTATTTGTGCAAGCGGACAGCCTGCCGATAGATGGTCAACTTCCGTCGGCGTTGTTGAATGAAAGTCAGCGGGATTTATTGAAAAGTCTGAGAGCCAAAGGGAAAGTTAATTTAGCCGCGAAAATTTATTATCGTTCGCAAGACAGCTCTAATAGCGATGATTTCAAGTTGATATTTAAGACGTCTCCGTGTGCCGGCATGTCGATTCAGCCGACAAAATTCCCGTACAGAATCGAAAATTTGCAAGGCGAATTATTGTACGATAATGATACGGTTACGGCAAAATTATTGACGGGAACGAATCTTGCCGGAATGAAAATGAGCGGCGGTTTGATGTGTAAATTTGATTCGGACGGCAAATGGGTGATGCGTCTTGAGTCGGTGGACATTGAAAGAATTTCGGTTGATCGCGAGTTGTTGGAGGCGTTGCCGGTTGATTTGAAGGCGTCGATTGAGTCGTTGCAGATAGTGCAGCCGGTGAGTTTGAAAGGATTGATTGAGCTATCGAAAGACGGCATAAGTAAGCCGCTGCGTTCAGTTTGGGATACTTATCTTGTGTTGCATCAGAACAAGGCGAATTTAGGGATCCCTGTACAGAATATTTTTGGCGGCGTTAAATTGGTCGGCTATGCGGAGGACGACTTGGTGCGATTGGCGGGCGAGATTCAATTTGATTCTGCGATGGTAAATGGATTTCAAATAAACGACGTGAAGGGTCCGTTTTTTTATGATGGTTTAATGAAACAATTGTATCTTGGTCTTCCGGCGCAAAAGACATTGCAGATTCCGCCGAATATTCCGCAGTTTCAAAATTTTCGTCGGTCGTTATGGTTTACGGGATTTAATCGTGCGATTCCGATTTCGGGAAAATTATTTGACGGGACGTTTGTATGCGATGGAGTTGTAGTAACGTCAAATGGGATTTCGTACAGTATTAACGCAAGTTTATTCGACACGGATGTTGGCAAGATGGCGAGAGAAGTTTTGCCGGGAACTCAAAAGATCAGCGGGGTGATGAGTTGTCATACGCAATTTTGGGGGACTGGTCGTAAGATGGAAACGATGAGCGGACGCGGAAAAATTGAGTTACGAAATGCGAATATTTATGAGGCTCCGGTGATGTTACGAGTTTTGAGAGAGTTGAGTATAAAGCCGTCTGATCCGGGTGCTGGTGCATTTGACAAGTCTGATATTGATTATGCGATTAAGGGGAATCGAATATTTTTCAATCCGATTTCGTTTGAGGGCAGTTTATTTAGTTTAACTGGCAGTGGTGAGATGCGTCTTGATTCTCAAGAGGTAAATTTGACGATGAAAACGAGACTAGGCAACAGACGAACTCATATTCCGGTTATCAGTGATGTTTTGGGTTGGGCTGGGGATCAAATTATTCAATTAAACGTTCAAGGCAAAATTTCCGACCCAACGGTACATAGAATTCTGCTCCCCGCTCCCGACATAAGAAACGCAATCAACGATAGAGAACAATAAAAAATAAAAATGACGTTAATATTTCAACGGAATTTTAAAACACGGATTATTCGGAAGAGATTTTAAACGCAGATTATTTTAATATAACGTGAATTAAAGCGGATATTTCTGAAAAACGCCTACGTTCTAAAATACAATTCCGAATTTCCTCAATTTAACGCCGTAGCGAATTCGCCGATAGACACGCAAGTAATAGCCAGATCAAAAAGCTCGTCGAGTTTTTCGATGCTACGAACTTTTCGAATTTTATCTTGTAATTTTTTCGGCGGAGTCTCAAGCCGTTTGGTCAAAGCGCGAATTATATCATCGGCTTTAGCGGCAAACGCGCCGTCGGATTTTCCTTTTTGAATTAACGGTTCTAATAGACCGTATTCTTCCATTAGTTCGAGTGTGGTTGGATCCATTTTAATTTTTCCTTTTATAAATTTGTTCTTATTGATTTTTAAAAACGTATTGATGAACATCTGGAAAGTATTTTCATCTTTACGATTAACAACATTAGCAATTACCTGATTATATCGTTCTTCGGGCAATTTTAATTTTAGACTCGTTATCCATAAATTTTGCTCAGGAGGTATTTTTTTCAACAAGATAATGTACGTTTTAATTGGTCCTACTTTGACGGAATAAATTCCTTTGCTGATTTCGTCAACGTCGTAATGTTTCTTTACGTATTTTAGCAATTCTCTAGGATGACGCGAGGTTACCATTATCACCGATGCCTTTTCTACGGGAATATCTTTAGATAATAAATAAAGGTCGCTATATGAGTTACATTTACGAAACACGTCCGGCGTCAATGATTCATGCGGCGATTTATATTCAAAAAAATTGACTTCGTTCAAGCATTTTGCAATTCCGTTATCTATAAGCGAAGGATGTAATTCTTGACCCGGAAATTTATCGACAATTATAATGTCGCAATTTAAATGACTGGTTGGAAGTTTTATTTCCATGTCGCTATTGTATCGTTCTTTATCGACTTCGAGTTCAAGTTGACA
>JAITAZ010000289.1 GCA_031283825.1 Planctomycetaceae bacterium
ACGGTAAATCTGAATTGATTTTAATTATTGTCGAATCCATTTTATCGTTGCCTTCGGCAACGCGACCTTTCGGCGAAAGGTCGCCTACCTGAGTCGGCGGTCGCCTACCTGATCTATTAACGCCTATCTGATCAATAAACGCATATTGACGGACAAATACCACGTAAAATGAGTATATAACTCTACCAACATGGGGGAATTGACTAATAAAAAATAAACGACAAAATTGTCTAAACTCAATCCAAAAATTTTGAGTCTAAATCGTATTTGAATTTTTTATGTCTTGAAATTCAGAATTTTCGGTGATTCTGAACTCAATTAACCTTTCAAACAACCCATTAAAAATGAAAAAATTACTTAACGCAAATATAGAATTATCTCGTCAAAATAATTATCGTAACAATAAATCTAAACTCTCGCGACGGAATTTTTGTTACAAAATTGCAAGTTGCGGAATCGCCGGAGGAATTTTGTCAAACTTGATAAATTATCAAACCAATAGTCAAAAATTATACGCCGACGAAATTACGCAAATCCCAAAATCCGAATCCGGCGCACGAAACGGAAATTTAATCGCAACCTCAACTTACTCCTTTTGGCACTTCGAAGATGAAAAAACTCCAATCGAAAAATGTATCAATCTCGCCGCAGAATTCGGATTCGACGCGGTCGAAATTCTCGAAGTCCAAATGCTAAAAAAAGACCCAAAATCAATCGCCGAAATTAAACGTCAAACTCTCAATCTCGGTTTGTTTCTTTGCGGACTCTCTACGCATCAAACTTTTGTCTCGCCTGATAAAAAAATCAGACAAGAAAATATCGATAAAACAAAACAAAGCATCGAACTCGCCCACAATCTCGGTATCCCTACTATCCGCGTCAACACCGGTCGATGGACTACCATAAAAACCTTCGACGAACTGATGAAAAATCGCGGCGTCGAACCGCCACTGCCCGGATACAAAAACGACGACGGATTCCCTTGGGTTATTGAATCATTTCAAAATCTTATTCCCATTGCCGAATCCGCCGGCGTTGTCATGGGACTCGAAAATCATTGGGGACTCGGCGGCACACCCGAAGGCGTTTTGAAAATCGTTGACGCCGTCAACTCGCCATATCTGCGAATCACCGCCGACACCGGAAACTTCCTCGACGATTACTACGCAAAATTCGAAAAACTAATTCCCAAAGCCGTACTCGTTCAAGCCAAAACTTACTACGGCGGCGGTAAATGGTACTCGCTTGAAATCGACTACGATAAAATCGCCGCAATTCTGCAAAAATATAACTATCGCGGATTCATATCGTTAGAGTTTGAAGGAAACGAAAATCCCAAAACGGCAGTTCCGAAAAGTCTGGCTTTGTTAAGATCAAAATTCAAATTCAAACAATAAAATATGAACGCTGAAATAATCTCAAACGGCGACGAAATTACGACAGGTAAAGTTTTAGATTCAAACTCGCGTTGGCTAAGCCGCGAACTAATGGAACTTGGAATTCGCGTGTTGTATCACACGACAGTCGGCGACGATCACGACGCGATGCTTAACGTTTTGCGAGTTGCATCGAAACGCGCCGATTTAATAATTTGGACTGGCGGTCTCGGTCCGACAGCAGACGATCTCACACGTCAAACGATAGCGGAGTTTGCTAATGTTCCGCTTGAGTTGAACGACGAATCAATGAAACATATTCGCGAGTTGTTTGATCGACGCGGTTACGAAATGCCGGAATCGAATGAAATTCAGGCGTATCAACCGCAAAATTCAATTCCAATTTTCAACCCGCAAGGAACTGCGCCGGGAATCGATTTAATTGTCAACATCGAACCGAATGAATCTAAATCAACTACGCTATCTTTTGAACAAGCGATTAAAATCGGGTTTAAAAATTGTGTCCGTATTATGGCGTTTCCGGGCGTTCCGGCTGAACTGTACCAGATGTGGAATAATTCAGTCAAGGAATTAATACGTGAAATGTTGCAAAAAATATCCGGTCAAAGCCGCGTAATAAAATCGCGGACAATAAATTGTTTTGACGCAGGCGAAAGTTTAATCGAATCAATGCTGCCGGATATTATCAATCGTAATCATATTCCACGAGTTGGAATTACAGCGACACAAGGAACTATTTCTCTTCGGATTTTGGCAGAGTCTGAAAACGACTCCGAATGCGAAAAATTAATTACACCAGTTGCGAAATTGATTTACGATAAACTCTCTAATTTGATTTTCAGCGAAGGAGACGACCGTTTGCAAGATGTCGTTTGCCGCAATTTGATTCGATTGGACAAAACAGTTTCGGTAATTGAATCGGGAACGCGGGGAAAGTTAGCGGCGTCAATTGCAGACGCAAAAGAATCGAAAAAATGTTTTCGCGGAGGAATCGTTTTGCCGACAAATACGAAACGAACTATCGAAGTTGAAATTGAAATGTGCAGACGTTTATTCGATTCGGATTATATTCTTTCGATTGGTTCTTATCCGGACGCAAACATTATTGAAACGTTAAATCGAGTCGGCGAAGTCGGAGAAGTCGGCGAAGTTGGCGAAGTTGGAGAAATCGGCGGCGATTCAAAGGCGACAAATCTTACGGTTATTGAAATTCAAAAAAACAATTTTCCGGCGATTATCGAACAAGAAAGTTATACTTTCACCGGACATCCCGATATTAGAGACGAACTACATATTAAACGTACATTAAATATGTTTAGAAAGAAATTATTGTAACAAGGATGGAGAAATTACATGGAAATTAGAACGAATCCTTTTTCGACATGTAATTGGCAAGCCGGCGCGATTGAATATATTTTTGAGTCGGAAATTAACGCCGACAAAATTTTAGAACGATTATTATTGTCTGGCGGAGTTGGTCAAATTGTTGGCGGACATGGAACCGGCAAGTCGGCATTGTTGGAATCGTTGACAAGACATTTGAATAAAATCGGAATAAACGTACAAAAAATCATGTTGAATGATTCGCAAAAAAAAATCTCGCGCGATTTTCTTTTATCGTTACAAAAAAGAGAAACTGATACAATTCATTTCCTTGACGGCTACGAACAATTATC
>JAITAZ010000347.1 GCA_031283825.1 Planctomycetaceae bacterium
ACAAACCAAATCTCATCTGGTCGGACTAATTCCTGTTGATTTAATAATTGCGTTACGTGCGTAGTAAAAATAATTTGTCCATTCGCGTTGTTGTCAGCATAAAAACGCAAGAGTTCAAACATTAAACGAGGATGTACGCTACTCTCAATTTCGTCAATAAAAATAACTTTCCCCTCATTCATCGCGCCCCACAACGCAGGAATTAGAGTTAAAAGCCTTACTGTTCCATCCGATTGAGCCGATATTTTCATTGCTTTATGATAACCGCCTTGCCCGATTTGATTGAACAATAATTCTTGTACAGTTTTTTTACCTTCCTGAATTATAACATTAAATACATTACGATTATTTTGGAGTTGTGCGAACTCGCTATCCTCCGACAAAAAATTACTATTGATAATTTGCTTTAATTCTACAGTGTTTCCTGATTCTGTAACTAACTTTTCAAAAGGAGTATTACGGATTTTAATTTCATCAATACCAATTCCGATATTTTTAAAAACTTTATTGGCGAAACTTAAAAGTTGCGGTTTTTGCGACAACATTTTTATAAGCATTGGAATGGTGCTGTTCGTTAATATTACCTCCATTTTTTTTGAAAACCAATCGTAAACATGTTTGACTTTTTCACTCGCAAGAATAGGGAATTTTAGATTCAAGGGAATCAAAGAAGATCTAGAATTCATCGAAAGTAATTTTTTAATAAGTTGCTCGTCCTGAATCGACGGAGCAATAATATTTGTTCCTCGTCTTTCAAATATTAGTTTATCGTCTGCTTTACCAACGCCTGAATTTGATAGTTTTTCAAAAATTTCTTTTTTGCCGATTTCAACGTTATAAATGTAATATTCTTCTCGATGAAAAAATTCTATTTCAAAAGAGATTGTCTGTAATTTTTCTTTTGTAAGTTGAAAAATATATTCGTTCCAATTAATTGATTTCAAGAAATTTTGTCGCGTTATAAAATCGCGTAAAAAGATCATGGCTTTAATAAAATTTGATTTGCCCGATCCGTTAGCGCCGTAAATTGCGGCTTGTTTCAAAACAGGGACTTCCATATTGCCATGAATATGGCGTTGAAAATTTTTACGTTCAACATTTGGAAACATATCAAACGCAGTTTTTTCGTAGAACGACAAGAAGTTTTTTATCTTGAATCGTAGTAACATAATAAAGTTGTTCCCTAACTCATTTTATTGAGGACTTATTTGTGGGCTAAAAAATTTGACTAACGTGATTTTAACAAGAGATACATTCTAACAAGTTCAATAAAACATACAAGACTAATTTTGATTTACAAAATACTTCAATAAATTACGTTTGGAAGTCCCGAGAAACGACCGAATACGCCTTCTCAAATACATTACAAAAATCCCCCAATCTCCAGTAATACGATAAAAAAAATAGGTAACGGTATAATCTATGTAACGTTCATGACGCAAATAATCAATCTCGCCTTCGCCAATGGAATTTTTTATTTTATCAAGAAGTTCCGGCTTAAATTCGCTTGCAATTGTTTGATAGTAATTAAATAAACAATATATTTTAGATTTTAAAATAATTTTTTTATAACTCTTATGTACATTATGATTTTTAATAAAGTCAAAAATCATGGAATAAATTTCGATTAAGTCCCAAAACTTAAAATCATATTTTGACATAATAGAACCATCTCGTTGACGATAATAATAAAGTGGTTCAGGAATAACAGATATTTTATTAGCAAGAATCACTCCTTGCCAATGGACAAGATTATCTTCAAAACATAATCCATCTGGAAAAAATAATTTATTATTCAATAAAAAATTCGATCTCCATAATTTACTCCAAGCTGTTGGATAGTGTAAAATTGTTTGTTTTTCTGGATTTGTTATTTTGTCCTCTGGCGTAATTCCGCCTAACATTGCCAATGTTTCATTTTGAACGCCAAAAGGAATTTGGAAATAAAACAAAATAATATCAGCGTCTGTAGCTTTGGCTTTTTGGTATGTTTTGTTGCACAAATCGTAATTGATCCAATCATCGGAGTCAACGAAGAGCGTATATTTACCTTTAATGTACGGATAAGCCGCATTACGCGCAGAAGATAAACCGCCATTCGGTTTGTTAATAATTTCAATTCGAGAATCGCGTTGAGCGTACTCTTCAAGGATCACAAGCGAATTATCTGTCGAACCGTCATTGACGCAAATAATCTGTATCTCTCGCATCGTCTGATTGACAACAGAGTCAAGACAGTCTCGCAAATACGACTCTACATTGTAAACAGGAATAATGATACTGATGAGAGGTTGCATAAATAATTGATAACCGTTCACGGTTTTTAAATTCGGGATTATGTAATATCAGGCAGAAAATTTGTATTGTTTTTAGCGTTTTTGTTTTATTGCTTTAATCGTCATTCCTTGTGCGTCGAAACGTTTATATCTCGGATATTTTTGCAACAATAATTGCATTACTTGCGGCGACGCTTGCGGTCCCCAGATTAGCGGTTTTATCGAAACATTTTTTTCGCCAAAAACAGACTTTACTATTCTTTCATAATCTTCATAAAACAAGCGGTTGAGCAAATTGGTATGATAAGAATATTCAATCAAATTGTCCAAATGGTTTTCCGATAATGGATGCTCTGTAAAATATTCTCTTGTTTGTTGCTCTGTCCAGAGAAGATGTACAAATGGAGGCACG
>JAITAZ010000418.1 GCA_031283825.1 Planctomycetaceae bacterium
AGGTTTGTGTGGGGAGCGTCTTTGGCTACTGAGGTTGTTTTGTTCGGAAAAATTAGGTTGAAAATGAGGTTGGTTGTACAATATTCATACGTGTTAAAAATATTCCACTGATATATTACGAAATAAAATCCTAGTAACCGTTCACACATAAGGGAACTTCTAAAAACTAATTTTATTAGGAACGCGGGCGTCCCGCCTGCATGACAAACGCATAAATATGCGGTCGAGACGACCGCGTTCCTAATAAAAATAAATTTTACATGAGGTTTTTAGAAGTTCCCATTATAGAAAAAATCCTTCGCCCAGAAAGGGCAACGGAAAAAAATTATTACGAATATTCGTTACAAATATTTGCTTTAACTAGAATAATAAATTAGACGCGATTAGCTTTTTGTGCTGTTGTCTCTTTCTTTTTCGAATTCTATGACATTTCCTTTTTCATTCCAGTTTGCGCGGGTAACGAAATTTTTTATTAACAATACGCCTCTGCCGTGCGCAATCATAATATGTTCTTCGTCGGTCGGGTCTGGCACCTCGTTAGGGTCGAATCCGGGACCTTCATCTTCTATTCTGACCGCAATCAAATTGTCATTCAAATTACAGGCGAAATGTACCTTCTTATTAGGATCGGAACTATTGCCATGTTGAATAGCATTCACTAAAGCTTCTTCAAGCGCCATGTTAATAGCAAACTTCTCTTTGCTTGACCAATCAGTTGACTCCAATTGCTCCATCACTTGATCAATCAACTTATGCGCTGTTGACATATCGCTCGAAAAAGAACAAGTATTTGACCACTTCCAAGTCTGAACGTTCATAAGTTACAAACTCCAAAAAAATAATTCATAAACATCAACCATAAATACATCAAACAAGATTTAAACAGATTTCGCCGCTTTCATCTTTAATTTATTTACTTTTACTTATCGCTTTTTGCGTCATTGCTTGGTTACAAATTTTATTCAGTCTCTTATAATTTAATTCGTATTCAATCAGCGACGCGGCAATTTTTTTTGCAATTTAGAATTTTACAAATTTTCTAAAGCTCAACCTAAGTACCTAACTTGTCAATCCACTTTTACTGGAAAGAACGAATACCATCGTCTTCTGTTCGCTTAATTTGAAAAACATTGTCAAGCCGCGTAATTCTGAACGCTTCCATTATGTTTTCATCAATTCCGCAAAGAAACAACGTTGCGCCAACCTCGCGTACTTTCTTGTTCAACGTAATAAGCGCACGCAATGCCGAACTTGACATAAACAAAACCTTTTCGAAATTTACAAGCAACTTCCGACACGACTTGTCATCTAATAATCCCAGAAGTTGATCTCCCCACTCTTGAATTACGAGATCGTCATTGAGCTTCATATCTCGACATGCGGCAATTGTAACGTCCGCAATTTTTTTCAAGTCTATTCTTTGCTGAGCCATTTTAATTTATCTCCTTGATCGTTTACCGATTCACAGAAATCGTTAAGTGGTTAATTTGGTATTGTCCACACAAAACAGACACACACCCGAAAACTGAATTCATTTGTCGGTCTCACAAAACCGCCAAATACAAAATCAAAATATTCCTTTTCTATCCGCCGACACAATCGCTTTTTCAACAAACAACTCAATTGTATCGTCAACAAAGCGGACAATATACAAACAATAAAGAAATCGTCAATCACCCCTTCAATCAATCGACCTTTTATTCATTATTCTGTATTGTCTTTTAAATTATCTGCGAAATTGTACCGTATCTTTTGTTGTCGTATAGTAGGGGCGAAAACTATTTAGATAACCGTTCACAGGTTTTTTAAATGCGGTATGCGGAATGCGGAATTATGCAAATTATGATTTGAAAATAATAACTCATGTTACGCAGTATTTGTCCGTCAGTAGGCGTTTATTGATCAGGTTGATCACCGATCAGGTAGGCGACCGTAGGTTCGCAACCTTTCGCCGAAAGGTCGCGTTGCCGAAGGCAACGATAAAATGGATTCGACAATAATTAAAATCATTTCAGATTTACCGTCGGCTAACGCCGACGCGACTGATATATTACACAAAAAATAATTTTTTAGAACTTGCCTACTTTTATTATCTGGCATTTGTCCAACGATTTTCCTTACAATCGATACAATTGTTACAATCTGTTTTTGTAGTAAGAAAATTTCATTATTTTTGGAAAAATTTATGCAGATTATCAAAATTTACTCGTTTGCGTAACCTAAACTATCGAGTGATACGCTATGTAATTTTGGATTATTTTAGACTGCACGATTTTTAATGAATGATTTTGTGCCGTCGAAATTCGTAGCGTGATCTGATAATAGCGTTTGAATATTTTTGACATCCGAAATTATCCTACTAGTTAATTGCGTAAATTCAATGACAAATTTTGTATTTTTATTTGTTTATTGTAGAAATTACCTGCTTGCGGGGACGGTGATTTTTTGCGCGTTTTTGATAGTTGGTTGTCAGAATCTTCCGCGTAGTGGAATTGACCAGAGCGGAGATCGTCTTTTTGATACTTGTCCGTTGCAAGATATTTTGCCGAAAGACTGTCGTTTATTGGGTCAAAATCGGGATGCTCAATCGACGTCGTCGAGTCAACCGAGTTTATCGTCGGCTTCGACTTCGGCATTGTCGTCATCTTTACCGGCGTCATCGACGTCTTCATCTTTGTCGGCGTCAACGTTATCGTCGTCATCGTCATCGTCGTCGTTACCTGGTAATTTTGGTTCATCGTCGTCGGTTGTATCTTTTCAAAATTATGGATCGACGGCGACGGCGGTAAATCCTAATATTCATGGGGTGAATACGGCGGTAGTTCCTGTTGAGAATGTGAGCGGGTTGCGACCGTGTTTTGAGGAGAGCGGCGGTTATGCAGTGGCGACGGGACCGATTGAGCGTCCGGCGTTATTGGTATCTCCGATTGAGCAGATTGCGCCGGTCGGCAGCGAGGTTGTGTTGATTGCGAGTTATTTGGGGAAGCGTGATCGTTTGATTACTAATGAGAAGATTGAGTGGAATCTTGAGGGCGTTGGTAGTTTTTTGAAATTTGATCCGGGATCGCATTGTGATCCGTTGATGTGTGATTTTGTCAAGGCGAAGAAAATAACGGAGCGATTTATTGTAACGAAAACTAGTCGTTTCTATCAGACGTTGAATCGCGGCACGCCGGAGACGCGGGATGATTTACATATTTTGCAGGGTCAGACGTGGGTTTCGGTCAATTCTTTACGCGAGGGTACGACGCATGTTACGGCGTTTGCACCGTCGTTGGCGGAGTGGTCTAGGCGGACGATGTTTGGGGTGATTCATTGGGTTGATGCACAGTGGGTGATTCCTGTATTGCCGATAGCGTCGGTTGGGGAGAGTCGAGTTTTGACGGTTAATGTTTTGCGGCGGACGAATGGGCAACCTCGTCAAGGTTGGGTTGTGCGGTATGAGATTTTGGGCGGACCGGCGGCAGGATTTGGTGCAACGATGGCGCAGATTCAGGAAGTTACAACGGATATTTCGGGGCAAGCGTCGGTTGTGTTATCTCAGCGTGAGCCGATGGGCGGGACGAATACAATTTCTGTACAAATAATACGACCGAGCGGAGGCGTTGGAGGTCAAGACGGCGCGGGCGCTGGGGACAAGAGGATTACTGTAGGTTATGAAACGTTGCGGCAAACGTGGGGCGGCAATGCCGGCGCAAGGGTGAGTATAAGGGGACCGGAGAAAGGAAATATCGGCGGCGAGTTACCGTATAAAATTATTGTTACGAATAATATGAGTGAAAAGGCTGCGGGCGTATTGACGTTATTGATTCCTCCGACGGCGACATATATTCGCAGTGTTCCGCCGGTTTATGCAAGCGCGGATCAGATTTTGTATTGGAATATAGAGATTCCGCCGAAAAGTACGGTTGATATAGATGTGATTTTGCGTCAGAGTGTTGCGGGTCGGATGATGCTAGAGTCGAATTTTACGCCTGACGGCAGGGTGAATATTTCGTCTAGTGGAGCGCCGACTGGGGTGATAAATCCGAATCAAGTTTATTCGACGGATGGATTATCTGGCGGAAGCGGAAGTATTCGGAGGGACATTGTGTCTGGCGGGAGTTCTATTGATCCGGCGTCGAGAGTTCCGGTGATGTTGGACAATGTATCGGGTGGAGGAATGGATCGAGGCAGTGCGGCGACTGTGTGGGATGGCGGAAGCGAGGGCGGAGGAGTAACGTTACATGGAGCGCCGATGAATTCGTCTAATTTGACAAACAGTGTTGCGAATAATTTTGATCAGGCGGGATTAGATATTATGGTCAATCCGAAAACTCCGTTGAGGATTGGCGAGGGATTTGAAATTTTATTTAGTTTGGAGAACAGGGGCGAGGTTGACTTAAAAAACGTTTCGTTGCAAATACCGATTCCGATGGAGTTACGCAATTTAGAGAAGTATAAATTTTCGGGACCAAAAGAGTTGAGGGACAATAAAATAATTATGTTGGACTCAAAATTTAACATTGTTCAGAAGTTTGAGGTTATTGAGTCTAGAAAGGTTGTTACGATGCGAGTAGGATTCCCGCCGACATCATTACCAGCCGGTTATTCGGTAGTTGGCGAGTTACTAATTGACGGCAAACTAATAAAGCGAACTCAACCATTGAGAATAAAATCAGATTTCTAAAAATTGGTAATTAGAAAATCTTTCTCTTGAATATTATTGTTGTGTCCGAATAGCAAAATACGGCTCTGACGTTTTTAAACATCAGAACCGTAAATTGTTTTATTTTATCAGTAGCGCGTATAAAACTGATTTGATATTGAGTTTTTACTATTGTTAATAGGTTGTTGGCGTGTAATAGCTGCCGCTTGTTACGGGTGTTGTTCCGCCGCCGTTGTATGAGTTTGTAACTGGAAGTTGACCATTCGGATTACTTGTTGAAGCTCCGTAAAAAACCGGTGGCGTTGTTGTGTTTGGTTGACTCGGCGGATTCGCAAACGGGCTGCTGACGGTTCCATTTACATTTCCTTGATCTTGCGGATTAGGCGTAAAAGCTCTTTCCGGCTGATAGGATGTCGATGGATAAGTTGACGCAGACGATGGATAATTCGGTTGCGGCGAATATGTTGTTGAAGATGGATATCCTGTAACATTGGTTGATGCCGCATAAGGATTGTGTCCTAAGGGATCATTTTTCACCTCTGCGGGAAAATTACTAGCAGATGGTTGACTATACCCTGATCCCGTAACCGGTTGCGGAATTGTGTTGCCATAACTTGGCGTAGGCATCCCGTAAGGAGTGGGTGTCAAGGTTGATGGTTGAGGTTGTTCGCTATGATAACCTGTCTTTTGAATTGGAGGATATTGAACCTGTTCAATGCCATTCGCGTTATGTCCTGCTTGAACCAACGACGTATTCTCTTTACGTTGATCATAATAACCGCCGTCTGGCTGTCTTATATCAACTGGCGCGTCGATATCAGGTTTTGCAATCTTATCGGTATCCGTGTTTGGATGAGTTTCCAGACGAAATGGATTATAAATAGAATAGCTACGCGGATCATAAATAGGTCCGCCATTCAATTTACAACCTACTGCACCTACTGCGTTGAAAACGAGTACAATCAACGCTATTGTTTTGAATAAAGTTTTTGTTTTTGTTCGCATTTGTTTACTTCCATGTAGTTTTTTGGCGGCATAATGCCTTTAACAGACTCAACGCCGGATATAACAACTTAAATTTTCAATATCAAAAAACGCATTCGATATCGAAACAAAAGGCGGCTATATCTGATTCGCTTGTACAATTTACACACGCTATTATCACATTTGAACGCATATTAAAACAAACGTATTGTTTTGTTTATTGTTAATATTGCGTAAACTCAAATGTAAATTTAATCAAAATTACCATTGCCGTTGCACTAAATAAATTACATACAAAATACTCAAAATCCGCTAACAGACTATAGAAATTCGACTGATTGTTAGAATCGGAATAAAAATCAAAACTGAACAATAAATCTTGATTTTTTTTCAAAATAGTTATATTTTTTTCTAAAACTTTGTCTATTTTAAATAATCTACGTATTATTTCTGATTGGCGATATACGGTATTGTTTGTGAATTACGAAATGTCAACCAATGGTTTGCGGATTATCCATATTTTCCGAATTCGCGTCAAGACAGATTTATTATAATAGTCCGGCATGAGGCGAGAAGTGGATAATCGGCGGTGTTGCGAAGCGTAACTGCCGATAAAATGTTGTCAGAATTTTTGAAAATATTTTGCGGCAAACTTATTTTTATCGGGAGGGGGGGTTGGAGAAATGTCAGTTGGTGATAGAATGCTGCCTCGTTTTTTTGTTTGTGAAGAATTGATATAACGAATCGTACAATGAATTTCGGCGATATAAAATTGTAAAGCGGTTTTAATCGAAAATTCAATCGGGCGTAGTTTAAAAGGGAGTTTTTTATGGCGGTGGAGAGAGAACAAAAAGTTAAAGAAGAAGCAATAGAATTAGCCGGCACAGTTATTGAAGAAGTACGAGGCGCGTTTCGCGTTAAATTAGACGACATGGAACATATCGTTTTATGCCGACTAGCGGGAAAAATGCGTAAATTCAAAATTCGTGTCGTGCCAGGCGATAGAGTTACTGTCGAAGTAAGTCCATACGATATGACAAGAGGAAGAATCACTTTTAGAGACAGATAATTCGTGTCCGTAGATTAAATTATACGGTTAATAATTAAATAAACGTCGAGAATAGAAAAAAATTTATTCTATATAATATATAGCTGTAAAAATTTCGCAGAGTGATTATATTTTTTCGGTATCTGTGATTTGCAGTTTATATTTCAAAATTTATTTGCCCGCGTAGCTCAACTGGCAGAGCGCAGCATTCGTAATGCTGAGGTTGAGGGTTCGATTCCCCCCGTGGGCTTTCTTTTGTAACTATTCGTTACAAATATTCACTAACTCATGTTACGCAACAAGTGCGTAACATGAGATATAATATGGTTTTTAAAAAAGCTGTTGTATTCTTTTTTGGGGGACATTGGGGACAAAGGGGACACACTAATTTTAAAACCATGATTAATGACTCAACAGAAGACAATAGCCTTTTTAAAAGAGAGATTTTTTCAGTATTTCTCCTGAGTCATCAATCCCAGATTTCAAACCAAAACGTCCCCAGTGTCCCCAACGTCCCCTTTGTCCCCAATGTCCCCCCAAAAAATAATATGGTTTTTTAAAAAACAGTGAACGGTTAAAAAAAAATCATGTTTAGAGATTTCCTAATAATCCTAAATTTCTTTTTTCCCCCTATTTTGCCTGATTGTTATAAATATTACTTTTTTTTTGCTAATTTTTTTAATTTTTTGGAAAATTTTTATGGAACAGTTAGCTTTAGGTCGAATTCTAAACTGGCTTACAATAATTTAGATTGCCAACACGGTAGTCGGATTGTATCGCTTACTTTGGTTGTCATAAATTTGTCGTTTAAACCAATCAGAAAAATAATAACAACAAATATTTCAACCAATTCACAAATTTCAACGTGTAAAGTTATACCCAAAAACAACACACAATCAAACTAAAATCAGAGAGGAAAAAAGATGATGAAACAAAATTACGTCAAAAATAGCTCAATCGAGCTAAAAAACAAACACTTTTTGGCAAAGTTAAAAAAGTCCGCCAAAAAAATTGCCCAATCTACCTGTATTGCC
>JAITAZ010000482.1 GCA_031283825.1 Planctomycetaceae bacterium
GTCAAATCCGTATTATCCGCGTTTAAAATTCCCCGTATTATCCGTGTTTGTTTTTTAATAAGGTAAAAATAAGGTTCGTCTTTCATCGCCTTGATAATAATTAAAAAAACAAATATTCCGCTTGTATTACTCAAAACTCAATTCCGAATTAAAAAACCGTGAACGGTTACGATTGTTTTTGATTAATCAGAGGGATTATTTTTTCTGCGTTCTTGTTCTTTTTGTGCGGCTATGTAAATCATTCTGAGTTCGTGTAGGGCGTTGGAGATTTTTGTAGATTCTTCGTCGGTTCGATTACCTTTTGTTTTTTCTTCGAGCATAACAATTGTTTCGATCAGGTGTTTTGCTTGATTTAATTTTATTTCGGTTTCTCCGGTTGGGCTTGCAAATATTCCCATAGAGACCATCGCCTGAGTCGCAATACCGGTAACAAGCGCAATTAAAGAAGGCTCCGGCAATGGAACGTCTTGAGGTTCTTTATTTTCTGTTGACATAATTTTAAAGGTTGAATGTTAAATGTTAAATTAAAGGTAACCGTTCATAGTTTTTTAAATTCATAATTTATAATTTACAAATTGTGAACGGTTACAATTAAAGTATGAATAATTTTTTAATTCGCGTTTGAAAATTTTTCGCAAGCGGTTACGAAAAATGAAAAAATAATTACGATAAACGAAGTATAAATATTTCTAAAATCTCGTCAAGACGGATTCAAAAGGAAAATAAGCATAGTGATATTTTGTAACTACTCAGTAAACAACTATTGATCGAGATGATAGCTATCGACTGAATTGTTACGTTTTTTTAAGAGGACATTGAGGACGCACTAGCTTAAAATCTGAGATTAGAGACTCAAGAGATAACAAATTATTCTACAGAAAAATTACTTATTTTTTATGTCTGGGGGAATTAGTTTTTTTCCGGTTGCGTCAACGCCGACTTCAAATACGCGGAATAATCTCATCATGTCAATCATGTCTCCATCGGCGAATAACGATTGGTCGGCGAAATTGCCGCCTAAATGAGCGAACATTAGTTCGCCTTCAGCTAATAGTTCGTTTTCGCGATAAGCCCACACCGACGCGACTCCTCCATCTTCGCGAACCGATTCTAATTTTACCTTGTACGTAAGAACCTCGCCGGGCTTGACCTCGACATTAAAAAGAGTAAATCGAGGGATTTTCGCAAGAACAACTTTCTCCTTGTAACCCTTCGCCTCATACAAAAGAAGTCCAGCCGTTTGCGCTATTCCCTCAATTATCAAAGACGCCGGCATGACAGGAAAATACGGAAAATGATCATGCAAATGATCCTCCCCAAGCGAAACAACCTTAATCGATTCCGCACGGTTCTGACTCTCAAATACCGTTATTCTATCTATCCAATACCAATGCATCTTTTTTAATTATGATATGATTAGTCGGGAATTTTTGTAACTATTCAGTAGTTAGTAATCACGTAGTTAGTAATCACTGTTCTTGGGCGATCAATTGATCAGGTAGGCGGCCTTTCGCCGGAAGGTCTCGGGGGCGGTAGCCGCCGGGAAATCATAATTTTTTTATATTATTTTCGAATCCCATTTATCGGTGCCTTCGCCAACGCGACCTTCCGGCGAAAGGTCGCCTACCTGAGTCGGCGGTCGCCTATATGATCTGGGACAACTACTGCGTAACATGAGATTACTTACTAAAAAATTACATTTTTAGAAAATTCCTTAAGGTTCAATGTCAACTTTTGATTCAACCATGTAGCATAAATCGCGGACGGTTAAAATTGTTTTAATATTTGCTACCATTGGATTTTTTTCTAGTTCTTCTATATTAGCGTACGGCATTCTTTTTTTGATTTCAGCAATTCCTAACGCAGTTAGTTTATTATCTTGAACGAATTTACCTTCCTTGTCGTTTGCTACGTCTTCTGGTACGAGTTCGCCTCGTTCAATTTTGATTCCCAACATTTTTTCAAGTTGGAACACGATGTCAAGAATATCAATTGATTCGGCGCCGAGATCGCCAATCAACGTTGACTCAGGTTTAATTTCATTTTCGTCAACCGCAAGAGCTTCGATCAAAGCCTTTTTGACATGCTCATAAACTTCTTCTTTTCGCATATTCAACAACAACTCCTAAAATTCTGTTAGAGTTTTTAAATTTTTGTAACCGCCCGCGTAATACTCAATTTAATTTTCTGAATACCTTTTAGTTCAATGAATTTTCCGACGAGCCGATTTACTGTCCAAAACTAATGAGCGTAATTTTATCTGCTAATCCAAAACTATCAAGGGCGGGGAGTAGCAGATTTACGCCGAAACGCTTTATCGAAAATCTTTAGAGAATCGCTTAATCTTGAACTCTCATACGAATTATTTTTCCTTGAATCGACGGTATATTTTCTAATTCTTTTATTGCTTCTAGCAGGTCTCCTTCACTCGATTCGTGGGTAATTAGTATGATAACGGCTCTTTGCTTGTTTGAGTTGTTATTATCAGGATTACTAATTTCATGTTGAATCATAGACGCAATCGAGATATTCTTTTTTCCGAAAACGGCGGCGAAATCTCTCATCACTCCGGGTCGGTCTTCGGCGTCGAATCGCAAATACGATTTGCCGTAGAAATTATTTATATTTTTAATAGGAACAATTTCATTATTTTTATTCCATAGATTAAGCGTATCAAACGTAATTTTTGTTCGTCCTAGTATTGTGTCAATTACGTCTCCGACAACCGCCGACGCCGTTGGTTTTCTACCCGCGCCAAGCCCCTGAAAAAACGCCGGTCCAACATAATCGCCCACGACTTGAACCGCATTAAACGCATTGTGAACCCTCGCAAGCGGACTGTCTCTTTTAACTAACGTCGGTGCAACATGCAATTCAAGCCCGTCGTCGCCGCGATTCGCAACCGCTAACAACTTTATCCGATAACCAAGATTCTTGGCAAATTTGAAATCAATAGCATCTACCGATTCAATTCCCATCCTTGATATATTTTTCCAATCAATATCCGCGCCGAATCCGAGTTGAGCAAGTATCGTTAATTTTTGCACCGCGTCTGTTCCGTCAACGTCCATAGCAGGATTAGCTTCGGCATAACCTAACTTTTGAGCTTCCTTTACTGCGTCGGAATAAGACGTTCCTCCGTCTTCCATCTGAGACAAAATAAAATTGCTCGTTCCATTTACAATCGCGTTTATTGACAAAATAGTATTCGCCTGTAGAGAAGTAGCAATTGACGAAATAATAGGTATTCCTCCGCACACCGCCGCTTCAAATGCGATTGTACAATTATTACGACGCGCCGCCTCAAACAACTCTGCGCCATGTTGTGCAAGCAACGCCTTATTAGCGGTAACGACATTTTTACCATTATTAAGAAGCTGTAAAACAAAAGTTCGCGCCGGTTCGATTCCGCCGATTAGTTCTATACCAACGCTAATTTCAGGATTATTAAATATCGAATCGGGATTATTAGTCAGAATATCCGACGGAATATTTATATCGCGTTTTGACAACGTATCCTTGTCGCAAATTTGAGCGAGCGAAACGTCGTGTCCGGTTATTTTGCGGATATGTTCTTTCTTGTTAAGGAATATATCCGCAACGCCTGTGCCAATTGTACCTAATCCGAAAAGCGCTATTTTAATTTTGCTCATAAACTTAAACTTATACGGCTCGCAATATGAATCAGTTAATCAAAAATTCAAACGAGAGCTGCTTATTGTTTTGTAAACGTTCACACACAAGAGAAAAAATCCTACGCCCTGAAAGGGCAACGGAAAAAAATTTATCAAGAATATTCGTTACAAATATTCATTAATATTAACAATATTGACCAAAAATTCCGGTAACCGTTCACGGGTTTTAAATTCGGAATCACGAGCTAATCGAGTCCCGTATATGGCGACATTATAAAAGTAATTTATCGTTACAATAATTTATAATGTTATAATGTCGTCCCTGCGGTATTTTAGTTTCGCGGGACGTTTTACCGCAGATCAGGTCGCCTACCTGATCAATTACCGCCTACCTGATCAATTACCGCCTATCTGATCAATAAACGCCTACTGACGGACAACTACTGCGTAACATGAGTTATGAATTTAAAAACCGTGAACGGTTACAAAAATTGTACTTTTGAAATTCAACAGACGACGCTAAATCGAAAATCAAAGTACAAACAGTTTAAAAAGCGTATCGTCTAATTTTGACTTTGTCAACAGTTGGAGGTTTTGTAATTGTTCGGCAGAATATTGTTTTTTTGTAACCGTTCACGGAATTTTTTATCGAAAAAATTAAAAAGTGAATAGTTACAAATTAACAAATGTAGAGACGCAATGCCTTGCGTCTCATTGTTCGATCAAAAGACCAATGTAGAGACGCAATGCCTTGCGTCTCATTGTTCGATCAAAAGACCAATGTAGAGACGCAATGCCTTGCGTCTCATTGTTCGATCAAAAGATCACCGATTGAGACGCAAAGCATTGCG
>JAITAZ010000630.1 GCA_031283825.1 Planctomycetaceae bacterium
AGATCAGGACGTTTATTAGGATTTTGTAGAGCCTTTGCGTTATCTATTTTGAATAATTTTTTTGCCGTTGTAACAAGCCATTGATTTGACGTATATTCAGACGAATCAAATTCTGGTCCAAACACCCAACGCGCTTCGGTAATTAAAGGATGAAGAACGGCTAATTCTGGAGTTTCTTTATCTTGAGACAATTTTTTTATAGCTTCAATAGTTCGAATTCGTCTATCGATTTCATCAAGAACGACAAAAATTTCTTGAACCGTCCATTCGCTTAAAAGCGTATTTAGGTTTTCAAGATTGTTGCCGTCCATGTTAATCAATTTTTGTAATAATTCTGAACCGCCTCTTTTTTTTCCTAATTGTATTACTATATCTAGAACTGTTTTTATTGTTGCTTTCGATGCGTTTGGGTATGTTTCTAATACTTCTTTTAGTGCTTCTTCAAATTCTAATTTTACCAATGACGATGAATCTTTGAGGTCGTCAAAAAATTCTTCCTCAAATTCTTGTCTTGTCGAGTTAAAATTTTCGGAGTTTGTCCGTTTACAATAAGCGACAAAATGTTCTGTAACGGCGTCGAATATGGGTTGTAATTCATTTTTTTTCTCGTTTTGAAAACCGCTCCAGTCATCGCGGATATAATCTGCAAGGTCGTTTGTTTTGATGATAACAGAATATTCTTTACCGTTTTTTGTACGTTTATCTGCGATAGTTTCGTTACCTAAAATCCACGAAGGTTGACCGACGAGACGTCCGCCTTGCCAAAATGCAATTCCGGCGAGTTCCATATCGTTAGCATGAAGAATATTCATCTCCAATGAAATATTATCAACTTGGAATGTTTCTGTACAAATAAGGTTTGTCAAGTTTTCTAAACTAACAGAGTCGCCGTTTACAGAAATTGTAAATTGCGGATCAAAAAGAAATCGTCTAGAAAGAGATTGTAATATCGTTTTGGCGCGAATTTGATTTCGTTCAACTTGCACGGTTAATAGCGTACCGTGTGAAGGCGTCGCGTATGGTTTTTCTATTTCTTCAAAAATGATTGGGGTTTTGCCGTCGCTGATGGTAACTTTGCAAGAAAAAATTTCATTATTTTCATACGAATTCGACGTAACAACGTAACTATCTCCAAAGCAGAAAAGCCCATGACGTCCAATTCCATTGCGACCAAATGCACGACGGCGCGATTCTTTTTTATCGGGAAAAATAACTTTGTCTCCTTGATGTTTAATTCTGTCGTATGCAAGCGTTTTCCAATATTTTTGAAATTGTTGTATGGTCATTCCGACGCCGTTATCTTGTATTGTGATCCATTTTGTTTTATCGGATTTTTCTTCGATATTAATTTCCACGCGAGAAGCGCCGGCGTCCCAAGCGTTGGCGACAAGTTCCGTAAGCGCCATTTCTGGATTGGTTGTTAATTGCCGATGAATACGCAATAGATAACTCTCTTCAAATAATAATCCTTGCTCGTTGATAATTGGTTGTTTTTTCATAATTACTCCGGTTTTAATAAAATATTTTTTTATTAGTTTTTTTTGTGTTTTGACTCTACGACGATTATAAAAACATCAATCAAGTATTTCACAAGTCATGTGTTTTAACAAATTTACGCTACTGAATAATTGTAAAAAAATAATAAAAAAACACTTTCAAAGGGATGGGGACAATGTGGACAGACGGTTTTAAAATTGGGCGATTAGCGGCTCAATTTAATGGTTATGGGATAAAACGAATATTTTACAGAGTAATTACAAAAATTCTAGTTATTAGAGATTTTTTGTTATGAAAAAAAGGGACATGTAACCTCATGTTACAAGTCCCTCTGAATTCGCTTTGTTTATTCATGTTGTCAATATCTTGCGTCCTGCTAGATATTGATTTTAAGGTCGTCAATCAACTTATCTGAACGGACATTTAATTGAACCGTGCAAAAAATTTACTCTGACGACAGTCAACATGAATAAAGGCGAAATATACGATTCTCGCAGTGAATTTCGGCGAAGCCAAAAATTCAAGCGGACGTAATTTAAAATTCGGTTCACTGTCAAAACCAAAAGGGAAACCAAAAGGAGCATCCCAGTAAACGGGGCGAAGCAGACCCCGGCTCAAATTGGATTAGTTTGGACAAGCGACGCAACCTATATCGATTATCAATGAAATCGACCAATCGAAATTCGGTTACAAACGTTCTTATTGCAATCATCGTCCTTGACGAAAAAAATAAAACCGCACCGCGGCGAATCCTATCCCCGACATATTATTCATCGAAATATCGGCATATCTCAATTGACTCTGAAAATCGATATAATAAAAAAAATCGCACCAGAACCACCCTAAAAATCAGGATGATTCTGAATGCGTAAAATTTAACGGTAAATCCGTTTTCAACGAATCGCGCGAATCTTACTATTATTACGGATATTCCAGATATAATTTTCGATTCGGCGTAAGTTTTAATTACGTAATATGCGTAAATTACTTTTTATTACTGTGCGATCAATTTCTCGGCAGTTTCTCTGAAGAAGCTAACGCTTTCGGTAACGGGTTTTACGTTGTTATCCCATTCTGCTTCGTATTCTATTGAGAACGGACATTGTATTTTTTGGGCGGCGATTTCTTTCAAGATTTCAGCGATTTTACAATCTCCTTTTCCGAGTGGAACGAAACGAAAGTTGTTGTCTTGTTTGACTAAGTCTTTGATGTGGAAACTTACGATTCGTTCTTTGAATTTCTTTACGCTTTCGAGCGGGTCGAGTCCGCTTCGTAGCCAGTGTCCGGTGTCGCAGCACGCGCCGATTAGTTTGCTGGAATCTTTTAGTTGTTCAAGTACGGTGTCGGGATTCCAATATATAGACGGTTTTGGATGATTGTGCAAACCGACATTCATTTTAAATTCTTCGGCGAGTTTATTTACTTCTGGAATTTTATTAAATGCCGGTTCGACGTTTAACGCGCTGATTCCGATTTTAGCGGCGAATTCAAAATGTCTTCTATCTGCCGGACAAACACCCATTGCGTGGGGTTTGCAACCGGTTTCTTCGATTAGGTCTTGAAAGAATTTTAAGTCGTCGTCTTTAAGGTCGGGACCGACTTTTACTTTTCTTTCTTTACTTAACTGCTGACCGCTATACAATTCGAAACTTGTGGAACCGGTTTCTTTAACTTTTCGAATTGCAACGTCGAAAGGAAATCGGTTGAACGAATATATTTGAGGTCCTATAGTCCAGCCTAAATTTTTGACGGCATTTTGAGCCGTTTTTTCTTCGGCGGCGAGAGCAAGCGTGATTCCGCTAAAAGCTCCAAACGCCGCAACGCCGCCTAATAACGTAGCGTTACGCAATATTTCGCGTCTGTTCATAGACATGTTTTTCATCGACATCTCCTTAATTTAGTCTTTGTTTTGATTTTATTTGTTTACTTAAAAGAAGAGAGAAAAAAATTTTTTCTCCCTCCTGCCAAACGAAACGTTCGCAAAGTCTAACCGAAATAATAAAGAATACAAGATAGATCAAAAAGGTTACCGTTTTTTTGTTATATTCTGTTTTTCTGCGTCTTCTGCGTTTAAATTTTAACGCAAAAAATCGCAGAAAATTTGGAAAGAAAAATTGTAACTGTTCACGGTTTTTAAATTCGGAATTAAAGTATTTGGGTAATTGTTTACGTGAAAAAAGTATCTTCCTTCGCCCTGAAAGGGCAACGGATTTTTTCTTTTGAACGTGAACGATTACAAAAAAATAACTTATGTTACGCACTTGCAACCCCAGATCTGGTAGGCGACCTTTCGCCGAAAGGTCGCGTCGGCGTTAGCCGACGGTAAAGTTGAATTGAATTTTAATTATTGTCGAATCCATTTCAGGGCAACGGAGTTTTTCTTTTGAACGTGAACGATTACAAAAAAATAACTTATGTTACGCACTTGCTACCCCAGATCTGGTAGGCGACCTTTCGCCGAAAGGTCGCGTCGGCGTTAGCCGACGGTAAAGTTGAATTGAATTTTAATTATTGTCGAATCCTTTTTATCGTTGCCTTCGGCAACGCGACCTTTCGGCGAAAGGTCGCCTACCAGATCTGGGGTAGCAAGTGCGTAACATAAGTTAAAATGATTTAAAGGACAAAAAAATTTTTCCGCTGAAATATTTCAATCAATAGAAAA
>JAITAZ010000090.1 GCA_031283825.1 Planctomycetaceae bacterium
CTTTATCCCTTTAAAATTATTGATTTCTACCATACAAAGGCATCATTTCCATTCTCCGTATTCATTAAAAAAATCCGTATTCACTAAAAAAATCCGCGTTTAAAATTCCCCGTATTATCTGTGTTTGTTTTTTAATAAGGTAAAAATAAGGTTCGTCTTTCATCGCCTTGATAATAATTACAAAAACAAATATTCCACTGATATATTACATAGTTTTGAGTAAAATATCCGTGATCATCCGTGTTTAAAAACAAGTAACGGTTTATTTAATTTTTTGTAATACAAAGACTTTAATTTAGGACTTGACGCTTGTATTTCAGGAGTGTTACTAAAATTTGCATATTGTATTATCGAAAACATCATTCAATTCCTTTGCAAAATTATTTTCATTTTCATAATGATAAAATGGGATGCCGGTGATGATGTATTCATCTGTGTTTATTTTTATTGTTTTTTGTTCATTCCGAATATTTTTTAAAAAGTCTTCTTTCCATTGGTCGCGAGCAATTAAATGTGTTCCTTTGGGTTCAATAAAGACCTGCCATGTTAAATTTTTTTCGTTTTTTGATTTGCAGAATAACAAAAAATCCGGCTCAAACGCACGTCCTTGTTTATCGTAAATTTTCAACTCACGTTCATTACGAATTAAATAAATCGTTGAAAACTTCTTTTGCAATTGTTCAAAACGCCGCGCAAACAATTCCACAAATTTTTTTTCTTCGCTTGTTCCATAATTTGCGTTATAAACATACCATTTTTTGTCTGCTATCAATTCTTCCTGTCCTTTTGCGCGTTCACTATTTTTTTCCACTTTTATTTCTTTGTCTTTGAAAATTTCGGATATGTAATTGTATCTATAATCCGAACCTTCATATTCTGTTGTAACGGATTTAATTTCTGTTTCAATATTCTGCAAAAGACCGGCAACCGCTTCAAGATAATCTAGCTGAGTCATTGCCGTCAAGTTTTCCTGCTCTCCTTCTAATGTGATTTCAAGTCCGCCAAGATAATTTTTGTCCTCGATAAATTCGGAGATTGATCGGATATTTGGAAAATAACGCGTTAAATTTTCAAAATAGAAAAAAGGATTTTGAGTCAGCACAAAACGAATAATATGACGCGGAATATCAGACAATTTCACATCCTTTGTCAACTCTTGACTGGAAACCGGACTTTCCAAAAAATCAAACGCTCGTGTAATACGCCCTTTGCCCGATGCTAATTTATACCGATAATTCTTTTTTGTTACGCCAAGATCGGCAAAGGAGCGAATATCATGAAAGTCTTTTTCAATTTTTTTATTAAAAACAACATAGCCTTTTTTATAAAAATCTGATTCCTTAAAATCCGGTTTTAAGAGAAGCTGTTTTGTTTCCAGATTTTTATCGTCTTCATAAATTCCCGTTTCGACAAGAGCGGTTTTTAATTCCGAAATGTAACGGCTATCTTCTTTCGTATGATAATAAAGTTCTTCCAAGATTCTCAAATCGTTTGTGGTCTCATCGTCAAATTTACGCGTGTATTTATTCTGACTTTCATTCAGTTGAAACGGAAAATAACGTGCGCCGCGTCCTATCAGTTGTGCTTCGGAAAGCGTTACATTTCCAGGTTTACCATTTTTTTCATCGCGTCCTTCGTACAAACGTACAATATCAAACAGATTCAAAACGTCCCAACCCTCGTTGAGCTTTTGGACGGCAAAGATTGCACGGATCGGATTATTAGCGTCTTCTAACGTGTTGAGTAATATTTGATTTTTTTCCGTTTCGACATCGTTGTTCGCGCTGATACAATTTTCAGGTATAAAATAAAAACGTATTTTTTCAGCAATATCGGCGGATGTGATTTTTTTTGCGTCAAAAAAACGAAACGCTTTTTGAATTACCGGCACGGCGGAAGTTTGTCTGATATGTTCGATGTTTTTTTCTGAAATGTTATCAATTAACTCGTGAAAATTTTTCTTGTTTTCTTCTGATTCTGCAATCGTCCGTTTGGCTTTGAAAAGAATGACCGGCTTGAGATTGATATTGTGTTCTACCGCCAAAATTTGACGATAAAGATTTAAAATCAATGATTGTATAATTCGTTCCCGCTCGTCATATTGAGAACGAAACAAATTGATTTCTTTGGAATATTTATCGGTACGAAACTGGGCGAGATCGTATTTGTCAATAACTTTGTTTTCGTATTTACTCCGTAATTCAGGCGATTCATAATCCAATGTTGCCGTAAATTCCAGAAGGATATTGTCGAAATTGGATTTGTGGATTTTTTCTACGGTATCTTCCCAACTTCCCAACAAATTTCTATTGCGAGTTCCGGCGTTGAGATGATGTGCTTCATCCGCGATCAAAATGATTTTCTTATTTTCAAAATCCTCATAAGTGATACTGTTTTCTTTTGCTTTTGTTAAATCGCCGTGTAATTTTTGAATTGTCGTAAATTTGATATTGATATTTTTATTATCCGATTCGTCAAAATTTTCGACTTCTTTAATAAAACATTCTTCACCGGCAATGATTATTTTTTCTTTGAAAAGATATTTTGTTGCGAGCGGATTAAGAAAATTTTCTTTTGTCTTTTGAATGATATTGTCCAAGTTGACGAAAAACAAAAAGTTCCGGTATCCTTTTTCGTACAAATAAAGAATCAACCCCGCCATTATCAACGTTTTCCCGCTTCCCGTTGCCATGTTAAAGAGTAAATGTAATGGAAGCGGCGGTTTATCATTAAAATTTTCAGCGTAACAAAGGATAAATCTTTGAAATGCTTCAACTTGATAAGGACGCAGCGCATGTTTAATATTATCGATAATTGAATCGGGAACGATGGTCTTTTCGAGCGTTCTTCTGCCAAATTCCTGAATCAGCAAGTCGTATAAAAACTTCATAATTTTTTACCTTTCACTTGATAAAATTGTTCAGTAACTTGTTTCTCTTCGTTACTACATGAAAAATCATTGTCGTTCCGTGAGGAAATATTGACATACATTTGGTTTTTATCAAGCAATTCACAAAGATGATTTTTTTGTTTTTCTAAAGTTAGTTGTTTAAAATCGTCGAGATATTCTTCTTGTTTTTTGAGATCAACATTGTAATTAAGAAACGATTTCGATTTCATTTTTTTCCAGATTTTTAGTAAATCCTCTGTTGTTTTTGCTTTTTCGATTTGTTCAATAAACGTTTCGTTATATTTTTTGAGTTCAAGGTAAACGAAAGAACCGCCGCCGTGCCAATTAACAACAAGAGAAATTCCGCCTTGTTCGCCGTCAATTACTTTTCTTAAACGTTCAACGGTAACGGTCTCGATATAATTCATTTGTTCAACTCCGAGATATTGGCGATTCATTTTGTGAGCGACAGCGGCGGTTGTTCCGGAGCCAAGATGGAAGTCTAAAACGATGTCGTCCCTTTGAGTAGTTGCTCCGATGATTTTTTCCATGATTTCTTCAGGCTTTGCATACGAAAAATCTCTGGTCTTGAAAAGTTCGTCAATTTGTTTATTGCCTTTTGTATTTTCAAAACCATTTTCAAAATTGATAATAAAATCACTCGAAACATACGCCGTTTTACCGTTATCTTCGTTTTCAAAAACCCGCATTGCAGGCGTAGAGATATTAAGAAAATCGTAGTCGCTCGGAAATACAATTTTTCCTTTTTTATAATATTCCTGAAAAGTGTCTTTTGTAACAGACCAGCATCTTTTAGGATTGACCGGATATTTGTTGCCGTTTTTAGGATTAACCATCGTGAAATCTGAATTAGGACGTTCCGCCGGAGTTCTTTGATTTGTAAGATCGGCAAGCCGCCATCTTTCAGTGTAATCATCGGATTTATAATATTTTCTTTCTATGTTACGATGAAACAACGCGGAAAATTGAGGTGCATTTTGGGTAAAGACAATAAGCCAATCGTAATCCTGAGAAAATTTATAAGGGACGTCGGACTTTCCACTTCGTGTTTTACGCGGTATTGTGCCAATGAAATTTTCGCGTCCGAATATTTCATCCATCAGCACTTTCAAATAAGCCTGTTCGTTATCGTCGCAATGTACAAAAATCACTCCGTCATTCCGCAACAACTCTCGTGCTATATCCAGCCGATTTCTCATAAATGTCAGCCATGAAGAATGATTAAAATGATCATTATATTTAAAACTGTCGCTGCCGGTATTATATGGCGGGTCAATGTAAATCAGTTTGATTTTTCCGGCAAATTCTTTTTTCAAAGAATGTAACGCAAGAAGATTGTTACCTTTGATAATCAAGTTATCAGTAATAGTTCCTTGCTCGTTG
>JAITAZ010000114.1 GCA_031283825.1 Planctomycetaceae bacterium
TGCGGTCTCTAAAATTCATTTTAAATCACAGAAAATAACAGAAAGAAAATTAGTAAATTTATACGACTCGACTATGAATTTCGGTTACACGAGAACATAAAAGCCGGCTTTCCGATTTAGGTAATCCGGCGGCTCAAACCGAAAATTCAAGTGTGAACAGTTTAAAACGAATTGTTAGAGTTACATGTTGTCAGTTCACCCTAAACAAAAAAAACGAGAAACTTAAAATGCCAAAAAAAACAACCAAACTTTCAAATGACACTATAAAAAAAGTGTCCTCAAAAAAGACGTCCCAAGATTCTAAACAGTCTGATTTACAGACCTCCGCCGAAGTAAAGAAATCCCAAACGCAAGAACGCCGATTTCTGCTTTTGAAAATAACGCTCTTGGGAATCAATCCGCCGATATGGCGACAAGTCGTCGTGCCTGCCGATTTAACATTACTCGATCTACATGAAATTCTACAGATGATCATGCCTTGGGAAGGCGAACATCTTTACGGTTTTTCAGTCGGACATAGACCAAGCTCCCGAAAATCCAGCCGCTCGGATTACGACTACGACGGATTCGATAACGCAGATGACGAAGACGCCCAATATTACGATATGTCATTCCTGACAAAAAAAGGAATGAAACTAATATACACTTACGATTTCGGCGATTCATGGGAACACGAAATTGTCGTAGAAAATCCCGATTACAAATCTTCAGGCGAACAATTAGTCTGCGTTCTAGACGGAAAACGAAACGCACCACCAGAAGATTGCGGAGGATTTTTCGGTTACAACAACATCATCGAAAATATCGCTAACCCCGGCAAAAACGAAGTACCCGAAAGGATAGACGACTACGACCCCGAAGATTTTTCAATCGATTCATGCAACGCAATTCTCGCAAGATTTTTCAAAAATTCAAAAAATACAACAAAGAAAAAAAACAAAATATCTGCTGACTTTTAAACTGTTCTCACTTGAATTTTCGGTCTGAGCCGCCTGCTTAACTGCGGAAAACAGGCTTTTTAATGAATAGCTCTTGAGTCGCCGAATTTCATAGGACGAATCGTATAATTGATAAAAATCACAAAGAAACTGTATGGAAGTAATTTTAACGGTTGAGCATTTGCGTAAACATTTTTCTGCCGACGCGGTATTAGTTGACGTTTCATTTCAACTTCGCGCGGGAGATAAAGTCGGACTCGTTGGACCGAATGGTTGCGGCAAAACTACGCTTTTGAATATTCTCGCAAGTCGCGAAGAGTCCGAAAAAGGCTCTATCGATAAAGCCTCAGGTACAACTATCGGATACCTCGAACAACGACCAGATACAACCACAAATCGAACCGTTATCGAAGAAGCACGTCTCGCTCTCGCTCCGCTAATCAAAATGCAACACGAAGCAGAGCAAATCGCTACGGCAATGTCAAACTCTACAGACAAGTCCGAACTCGACCGTCTTTCCGCAAGATACGATAGAATCCACGAATCTTTACAGCGGCACGACGCTTATCATCTTGATCATCGTATTGCTCGAATTTTGCACGGAGTCGGTTTTATCGACGATGAATTCGACAAGTCAGTAACGGCGTTAAGCGGCGGAGAAATGAATCGGCTCAATCTCGCGAAACTTCTACTCGAAGAACCCGACATAATGTTACTCGACGAACCGTCAAATCATCTCGACTTGCCCGCAACCGAATGGCTAGAAGAATTTTTACACGAAACGTCGGCGGCGGTAATTCTCGTTTCGCATGATCGATATTTTTTAGACCGCGTAACAAACAGAACTTTCGAATTGTATCGCGGAACTATCGACGATTATCCGGGCAATTTCTCGAAGTACGTTTTGTTGAAAGAGGAACGATTAGCAGTTCAAACGCGGACTTACGAAAAATATATTGAAGACGTTGAAAAGTCAAAGGAATTTATTCGCCGAAATCATTACGGAATGAAAGCGGCACAGGCGGAAGATCGGCGGAAGAAACTTGAGCGTCTGTTGGAAACGCCGGCGGAATTGCCAAGAAAAATCGAAGCGCCGGCAATGCATTTTCCTAAACCGATGCGAGCGGGCGATATGATTTTTCGTTTCGAAAATGTTTCAAAAGGATTCGCCGTTGAAAACAATCAAATTAAACCGCTCTTTCGCGGATTGACTTTCAATATCGAACGTGGTGAACGATGGGGAATTTTAGGACCAAACGGATGCGGAAAAACAACGCTGCTGAAATGTTTGCTAAACTTGATTACGCCGGACGCGGGCAAAATTATTCACGGCGCGGGATTGAAAATCGGATACTTCGATCAACAGTTGAGAGTTCTCGACGACAACATGCAAGTCGTTGACGCAATCAGACCGGCAAAAAAAATATTCGAAGAACCGGCAAGACGAAATCTACTCGGCGCATTCGGATTAACCGGAGACCAACAACTTCAAAGCGTTGCAAGTTTAAGCGGAGGACAACGTTGCAGAGCCGCACTCGCGAAGTTGTCGGCGGAAGACGCAAACGTGTTAATCCTAGACGAACCGACAAATCATCTTGATCTCTGGGCGAGAAGCGGGTTAGAAAAAGCGATTCGCGATTTTGAAGGAACGGTTTTATTCATTTCACACGATAGATATTTTGTCGATAGAGTCGCGGATCATCTTTTGATCATTCAACCAGACGCAAAATTCAAAACGCTTGAGGGAAATTACTCAACCTTTAAACAAATGGTTGCAAGCGGACTTTTAATCGACCCATTCGCCAACGGAGGAATGTCGGATAGAAAAGAAATTTCAAACGCAAATTCAAACGTTAGTATATACGTCAATCCAACAACGCAAAACGCAAAATCGACAAATATAAATTCGAATGCAAATTCAAACTTGACCAATAAACAAATCGCTCAAGAAACTTGGAAACAAAACGCAAAAAGAAAAGAAGCCGAAAAGAAAAAAAATAACGCTCAAATAAATAATCTCAAAAATAAAGAACGAATCCAAGACATAGAACATTGGAAAAATCAACAAGGAAAACACGCCGCCGCTTTTTCAACAGACACTAATAATCCAAAGAAAGAAAAACGAGTACGTAAATTTCCATTCCGTAAAGTAGCAGACATCGAAGAGGAAATATTCGCCCGCGAAACCAACATGATGACACTCAACGAAGATTTACTAAACCCAGAAATCGCAAGAAACGGCGACCGCGTAAAAGCCATACACCTTGAAATAAAAGAAGAACAAGAGAAAATAAAAAACCTCTACGAACACTGGGACGAAGCAAACGAACTCAATTGGTAAATCAATGAAAATTTTATATCGTTTTTTTAAGAGACAAAATTGTTTCTTACGTTCCTTAAAAAAATCTCCAACAATTACAAATAAAAATGACAGACGAAAAAGACAAACGAAAACGCAATGAATTCGACGACGCATTACGCGGTTATTATCAGGATCATGACGAAGTTCGACCAGACGAGTTGACGGATTATCGGTCGTTGGCGTCGGAGACGGTTGGCGCGTTGATATTAGGATTTTTGTCGGCGTTGACATTTATCAGTATTCTTTTTGTTATATTTCCGCTGATGGGAATAATTATCGGCGTAATTGCGATTCGCAAGATTTTAAACGCGCCGGAAGTGCTTAGCGGATTAGGTATTTCTAGCGTTGGAGTTATTCTTTGTGTTGTATTTGCGATTGGAGGACTTTACTATCAATATTACGTTAGTTCGTATGAAATACCAACAAATTACAGAGAAATTAATTTTGAATTTTTAGCCGAAGACCCGCGAACAGGACAAATCAATCCAGAAGTTTTACTTCTTGCAAAATCGACTCAAGAAGAAGGCGTGCGAGTTTTCATCGAAGGATTCATGCAACCAACCCGAAACATGAATAACGTTACAGAATTTCTAATCGGTGCAACTCCAGAAAGAAGTAAATTCGCCCCGCCCAAACCAACAAAAACAGAATTTATAAAAGTAAAATTAACCGGCGAATTAACAACCTCATACCGAAGCTCTCTAATAGGCGTCGGAGGAATTTTATACGTAAACACAAACCCAGACTCCGGAGAATTAACCTACAAAATAGAAGCCGATTTTATAAGATAAAAATAGACGTAATATCTAAACGTAAATTGTCAGTGAGATATATCAACAGAATATATAACTCACTCATGTTACGCACTTGCTACCCCCAGATCAGGTAGGCGACCTGATCAATTACCGCCTACTGACGGACAAATACTGCATAACATGAGTTAGTAAATTTTATGTTGTAGTTTTTGGGGATATTGGGGACGAAGGGGACTTTTTGGTTTAATATCTGTGTTTTAAAAGACTCAAAAGTAATGTTTTTTGTGTCGTTAATCTACGATTTCAAATAATGATGTCCCTTTTTTCGCTTTTGTTGACTTTGTCCCCTAAAAAATTCCGCCGGCTAATTATGTAATCTAGGCAAAGTTTATCGATTGTATCTGTTTTGCCGATTAGACGCTTTTTTTCGTTGTCAAGTACGTTGATAACTGTTTTTTTCGTTTCAGATGTTACAAGCCGAATAACGATAAAGACGAATAGAGAAGTAATTTTAAACTACTCTTCATTAAATTTTTGGTAACTCTTGTTGTTTTATTTTTTGATAAACAGGATTTGAAATTTAGAGTTGCATGTTTTAAGGTAATAGAAGAAAATAATTTAAGAGTAGTTAAATCGACTAGAGCGTGAACGAAATGTGGCATTGCGAAGCATGAATCACATGAAGGTGTAAAATGGAGCTTTACACGAAACGACAAAATCATCATTACAGACAGTCTGATATCATAACAGTTGACGATAGGAATACGTCTGCTGTTAAGCGATTTCTATTTGCGCTTTTGATATTAGTCTTGTTATTTTTCAGCGTCAATTCTCAAGCCCTCGCCCAGTACGCGCCAGAAGTCAGAACTGTAGGCGTTTTCGAATTAAGATTCTACTCCGGCTCAATAAACACCCCTAACTACGTGCCAAACGACTCTACCAGCAGTTCCTCAAACATGCCATGGTCAACGGATCAAATAGACACTGTAGTCAAAGGAATGAAATATTGGAATGAATTGATCAATACTTCGAGAGTTGCTGATACGAATTATAAAATAGTTATCAATGTAATACGTACACCGTTATCGCCTGGCGTTTCCGCCAATGGTAGAGGTTTTATTACTGATATTATTAATAACTACGGTAAACCGTCAGAGACGCAAACAGACGGTAGAATAGCTTACAACTCTGACGGTACTAATCCAGAATCGAACATCAACCTTGCTACGACTATTCACGAATTGGGGCATGTAATAGGTTTCAACACAAATTATTATTCTTACGTGGACGAAAATAAAAATAAATATTTCTATACAAATTTGGTTGACGCCTATGGTGAAAAATGGGATCCTACAAAGAAAGATAATGCAGGTTATTATAATGTAATAACTGCTAATATTACCAATGGAGCCAACAACGGCACGTTTGACATAATGGGATTTTACGACTCTACAACGTATAGAACGCCGATGTTTTTGGGAAAACCAAATGGAGCAATTGAAGAGTTAATTGGTTCTGTTCATAACCCAGATGGTTCGCTTGATTTGTCGAAATTAGACATTCTATCGCAAGCATCTATCATGGGAATAGATGACGGCGGTTATGACGTCGCTAACTCTCTTACTCATTCCGGCGGACTTCATTCAGTAATGAGTTATAGCACATTTCGTAATATGAAATTTTTACCGGAAATCGAATTAGCAATGTTAGAGGAGTTAGGCTACAGCGTTAATCGTAGAAAGGCATTTGGACATTCATATTACAAGCGTTCAGATAATTTATATGATGGACAAGTTATCGGAGTCGGTTATGACAGCGATTTCATCTTTGGAATTGGCGCTCACGTTTACATGGACGGATTGACTCTATTACAAAGCGCAGATATTTCAAGCAGAGGAGAAGAAGG
>JAITAZ010000198.1 GCA_031283825.1 Planctomycetaceae bacterium
TTTTTTTCGACGGGTGAAAATTCTACGAATTTTTACCCATCGCTATTTTGGAAAACCGCTATGCGGTTAAAATTATTTTTTCCGTATTTTTAATTCCGAATTCCGAATTCCGAATTTAAAAAAACTCGTGAATGGTAACTTAATTTTTAATTGTAATTATTCATTAACGATTTTATTTCTGTTGTTCCTTTGTCGTAATCGGAATCTTTACCGTGAAAACGCTGCCTTGATTTAATATGCTTTTCAATGTTATTGTTCCTCCTAGACGCTCTACGGCGTGTTTAACAATCGCTAAACCTAATCCCGTTCCGGCAACTCTAATTCCGTTTCGCGTTTTGGCTCTGTAAAAACGTTCAAAAACTCGCGGTTGCTCGTCTTCCGATATTCCGCAACCATTGTCTTCACACTGAATCGTCAACCAATCATGCTCCTCTCGATCAAACGCAAACGTCAATCTTACTACTCCGCCCAATGCCGTAAACTTGATCGCATTGTCAACTAAATTTTGTAACGCTAATTCAAGACGCTTAACGTCAGTCAAAAAAATCTTGTCTATAAATTCCGACTCGACAAATAAACGAATCCCTTTTTCTGAAACCTTATTTGCGAATAATGTCTCAAGTTTATCTTTTTGTTCTTTCGCCGTTGTTTCTTCAATTCGTCCTGCGATATCTCCGCATTCGACGTCGTGTAAAGATAGTAAATCGTCAGTTAGAATCTCCAGTCTTTTAACGTGTCGATCAAGGATTCCGATAATTCCGCGAAATTCTAAAATGTCGTCGCAGATTCCGTCGGCGGCATTGTCCAGAGTCGCTCGAATTGTCGCCAGCGGAGTCCGTAATTCATGAGACGTATTCGCTACGAAATCCGCTTTCATCCGATTCGTTTCTGTAATTGTTGTAATGTCGTTAAACAATAGCAACACGGCAATTCCGTTATAATCCGCATCGCTTGGAACGCTAATTTTTTCCAACTCAAAAGAACGCTTCCGCTCGTTAATTTTTATATTGATTAACTCCGAACTAATCGTCTTTGAAATATTTTCGCCTTCATTAAAATAAAAATTCAATATTGACGAATATCGTAACAAAAATTGTATTGAAATCGGTTCGTTCAATTCGTCTAGCTCAAATATCCGCTTTGCCGATTCATTGTAATAGACAACTTGATCCGATGAATTAATCGCGAAAACAGCGTCGGGCAAATTCTGTAAAATAACTTGCAAACGCTCGCCCTGTTTTGAAATTGTCTCAAGTTGACCAACTACCATTTTCTGCATTTGATTGATTACGTTGATTAGATGCATTAACTCCCGCGACGCTGTAATTTGCGTAATCGGTTCAAATCTGCCTGCCGCAATACGCACGGCAGATTCGCTAATAACTCGCAACGGCTTGTACCAAATCCAACTCAAAAATGTTGACAGTATTATCGACGCAAAAAGCATCAAGACAAAACCTGTCGAAACGCCGTAAAAAATATTACGCCGAACCGCCGTTAAATCCGAAACCGGCAACGCAACTCGAACAACGCCCGCAACTTCGCCGCGATAATATATCGGCTCGGCGATATATCTGTAACGAATTTGTTTCGTCCGACTAAAACGTATCGATTCCGCATATTTGCCGGAAAGAGCCTTGATTATCTCAGGATGAGATTCCGTATTGTGCAACTGCATCTTGTCGGCAGGATATTCCGAATCGCCAAGAGCTCGACCGTCCAATGATACCACCGTCAAACGTAAACCCGTCCCTTTGGAAAACGAATTACAATATTGCGAAATCAATTGACGGGTATTTTCAGAATCGTCCCACGACGCCTCAAGTCCGCCCTTCACAAGAGATAAAAAATTACGCTGAAATCGTAACGATAATTCAGACGATTGACGATTCATGTCAGACGTTATAAGCCAAAAGCCAAACCCAAGTATAAAGCCAATCAGAATAATATTGCCAAGAAATAAAGTCGTAAAAAAACTATATGATTTCATAACTGGGAATCTCTAAAAATCAATTTTTATTAAAACCGCGTAACGATTTCTCAAAATAGCGATAGATAAAAATTCGCTATAATTTTCACCCGTCGCTATTTTAGAGTTGTCCGTCATTAGGCGGTAATAGACAGGTAGGCGACCTTTCGCCGAAAGGTCGCGTCGGCGTTAGCCGACGTTAAATCTGAAATGATTTTAATTATTGTCGAATCCATTTTATCGTTGCCTTCGGCAACGCGACCTTTCGGCGAAAGGTTGCGAACCTACGGTCGCCTACCAGATCAATAACAGCCTACGAATAGTTACAATATAAAAAAACCGTGAACGGTTACAAAAATTTTAACGCAGAAAACGCAGAAAAATTGCAGAAAATTAGGAAAGCATAATTCTATGAAATATCGTTACAAAAAATTCTGCTGATAAATTAAATTATTTTTATCATCCTAATCTTCGCTCTGATTTTAATAATAACCATAGAAAAAAAGGACCTCCAATTAAATTTGTCATCACGCCTACAGGAATCTGCACCGGATACAGAATTGAACGACTTATCGTATCGCAAATCGATAGAAAAATCGCGCCCAATAAAAACGTTACCGGAACAAGACGCCAATGATTCGTACCAACAATTACTCGCGAGATATGCGGAACCATCAATCCAACAAAACCAATCGGTCCCGCAACCGACACAATAACCCCAACCGTAATCGAAACCGCTATAAATAAAAATAATCTCAACTCAACAACGCCAACCCCAAGAGACATCGCATGTTCCCAACCAGTCGCCAAAATATTCAACTCCCTCGAAAAAAATAAAAGAACCAAAAACAATAACATCACAAACGGGAACATCCGCCAGAAATCAAACATCACCGCATTCTGCAACTCGCCCATTGTCCAACGCAACAACTGCAAAGCGTCATGCGGCGCAGAAATATATTGCAATAAAACAATCAAACTCGCAAAGAAAAAATTTACCGCAACCCCCGCAAGAAGCATCCGCTCCGACGAAATATCACTGCCGCCCGATAACAAAAAAACAATAAACGTCGCAAACATCGCCCCGCAAAACGCGCCAACTGATACCGTCGAACCGCCCAAAAAATCAAATATCCAAAAACCGCCCAAAACTCCGCTAAACAAAAAACTTACCTGAAACCCAATCGCAGCACCCAAAGAAGCCCCGCTCGCAACCCCAAGCGTATAAGGCGTCGCAAGAGAATTGCGAAAAAGACATTGAAAAACCAACCCGCCCATCGCCAGTCCGCCGCCCGATAACATCGCTACCAAAACACGATTAAATCGAAGCCCATAAATCGGAGATAAATCAGAAAACGAAAAAAAATAAATCGTCCGACCAAGCATCGGTAAAACAAATATTCCACAAACCGCAAATAATAACAATATCGCTAAAAATAAACGATAACAAATACCAGAAAGAGGAAACATAAAATATCTCGGACAACTTTTTAATTAAGAATTAAAATTAATGTAACCGTTCACGGATTTTTAAATTCGGATTTGAATTACTAAACCCAATGTAGAGACACAATGCTTTGCGTCTCTATCGGTGAGCTTTTGATCGAACAATAGAGACGCAAGGCATTGCGTCTCTACATTTGTTAATTTGTAACTATTCACGTTTTAATTTTTCAATAAAAAAATAAAAATTTCCGAGAACGGTTACAATAATTTTTTAGAAATTTCACTTGGATAAATTTAATAGCTCATGTTTGTCGGCACAATTTAACATAGACAATTAACAATGTAAAGCTGGGTAAGATTCGATTTCAAACAACAACGTCATTTTGTCTATTAAAAAACGCTATAAAATTCACGACTTGATAGTTACAAAAATTTTACTGAAAAATTACAAAATCGAATCGCTGAAAATAATTGTCATAGACATTATTTTTCAGACTAGAAACGAGTAATGAAAACAAGTTTTCCCCTTTGACGCAAAAATCGACAACAATAAAATCCGACTCTGCTAAAAAAAAAGAGACTAACGAATATCCCGTATTTTCAATCATTAAGGAACAATTTTTTTTTGTTTAGACCCAAATAAATCTCCGCGATGTTTGACAGAGACGTTTCTATGAATAAAATTTTCATTCGCGTTTTTTGATTAAGCGATCAAATTATCAATCAAGAATAATCGCTATGTTTCATTTTTTATATTAAACGTCTTTTTTGAATTATCAAATCGACGTCAAAGTAATTATTCAATAAAACGCAATTATTGTTTTTATTTTATTTTTTTGTAACCATTCGCGATCACAATATAATATTGCCTGTTCTATTTTACGGTTTAAAATTTTGTAATATATCATTTGAATTTTTTGTAACGAAAAAAGTAAATCCCTGAAAGGGCGCAAGCCGTTTTGTTAAATTTGCCGTCGCTATTACAAGGCGATGGAAAATACTTTTTTCACGTGAACAATTACAAAAATACTTTAATTCCGAATTTTAAAACCGCGAACGGTTAAATTTTTTTTATCATTCATTTCGCGCACTTTATTTAACTCGTAATTATTCGGCTAACGCTTTAATATTATTTAGACAAAACGAAATCATTCCGTTGTCCCGCAAGCAACAGATTCAAAAAAACGAAGAATCAACAAATCGTACTATGAATTTCAACGAAACAACGGCGATTTATTAAAAAATATCAAAAATTAAAAAAGCATTAAAAAGTCAGCTTCCCAAAAATAAGCAGGCGATTTTAACCGAAAATTTAAGTACGAGCAGTTTAAAACGCGCTCAGTTAAAATTATTGCTCTAGTAATGGAGTACATCGGGGGTCAGGTGATAACACAAAGCAAAGCTGTAGAAAAACAAATATTCAACGCGATTGCTTCCGCTCTCGGAAAGCAACGTTTCGATCTTTGGTTCGGTCATGAAACAAGCGTCCAAATTGAAAACAATAAAATAATTTTCAGCGTCCAAGAACACGTCGTAAATTGGATACGCTCCAGCTTACAAACAGAAATCGAACAAGCTTGCGAATCTGTCCTAAAGAAAAAATCAATCGTCGAATTCATCGTTGCCGCCGAAAACTCAACTGTTCGCGACAACTCAACTCTCCTACCAAACAATCGCGCCGATAAAATAAATCAACCGTTCCTCCCAAACCCGCAACCAACGCGCGAAATCTACGAAATTCATTTTGACTCCAACGCAATCGAAACGCCGACAAATTCAACTCTGCCAATCGCAACCGAAAACGCCGCAACCGCCCCAAACAAATTTGATCTCAACTCAAATCAAAATATCATAAAACAACAAAACTCTCGTCATTCGAAATTTTCAAACGCAATCATTCACGACACGAAAAATTCCAACAGTAATAATAGTAACAACAGTATCAACGGAAATATCAATATCAATATTAACAATACCAAAAATACCAACGACAATAATATCGACCTCAAACCGCCAACCGGATTTATCCAATCTCGCAGCGGAGCTCAATCGCGTTATGTGAAATCTCCGATTACGTCTTCGACCTCGCCGATTGCTAATATTCCGCGTGCAACAACCCGCAAATTCGCATCGCTGGAAACATTTGTCGAAGGACTTTCTAATCGTCTTGCAATACGCGGGATTGATTTCGCGTTGAATCATTCTTGTCTTATCAATCCGATTTATATCTACGGATCAAGCGGCGTCGGAAAAACGCATTTGCTTGAAGGATTATG
>JAITAZ010000255.1 GCA_031283825.1 Planctomycetaceae bacterium
GGCGTACATTCGTGCGACTCGTTGCGGCGTTTCGGCGAGTCCTTCTCGGTCGGGGTTATCTCCGATTGCAAAAAGTATTTCACGAACCGCCCGCGCTATTCGTTCTTGATCGATCATAAAAATATTTTCTTAAAAATGCTCGAGAAAAAATTTGTTTTATATTTTGAGTTCAAAATCTACGATTAGGCTCAACAATGGGCAAAACAAATATTTCATTAATATATTACAAAATTTGAATAATTGTCCGCAAGAAATAATATTTTTATTATGTTTCACGAACTAATTCTTAAAAGTATAACGCAAACAAGAGCATCTGAAAATCCCAGCAAGTTAGAGACGAATGTTGTACATCGTTTTTTATTGGATAAAGAGTCGTCCCTGCAAGATTAGTAAAGAATAAAATAATATAAAAAATTGGTAATAAATCAGTAGGGAATCTCTAATGGGAACTTCTAAAAACTAATTTTAGAAGGAACGCGGGCGTCCCGCCTGCATGACAAACGCCTAAATATGCGGTCGAGACGACCGCGTTCCTAATAAAAATAATTGTAACCGTTCACGCGCAAGAGAAAAATTTCCAAGCCATGAAAGGGCGCAAGCCGCTTTGTAAAATTGAAATTTGCTGTCGCCCTTTCAGAGCTTAGTTTGTCGCGGAAATACTAACGTAGGGCTGCCCTACGCTATTGCTGATTGCCCTTTCAGGGCGTAGGATTTTTTCTTTTGAACGTGAACGATTACAGAAATTTTAAAAGCCAAAGATAATTTTTTGGAGGGACTTAGGGGACATTGGGGACGCTGGGGACACAGGGGACTTTCTTGTTTGAAATCTGGGATTAATGACTCGGGGGACAAAATTGAAAAAAATCTTTCTTTTAAAAAGCTGTTGACTGTTGAGTCGTTAATCATGGTTTTTAAATTAGAGTATCCCATAAGTCCCCAAAAGTCCCCTAAAAAAGAAATATTTGTTACCGTTCAAAAGATATTACCAATTCCCTCTTATTTTCCAATTTCTTTTATGTAATAATTTCTTAACTCTGCGGCTAGATAGATTGAACCTGTAACGCAAACAACGTCGTCTTTTTCTGCGAGGTCAAAACATTTCTTTAACGCTTGCGAAGCTTCGTAAATCAATTCTATTTTACACAAAGGAATTTTTTGTCCGAAAGTCGGTAAAATCTCATCGGCAATCGTCTTTAATCCCGCCGTAGGAAAACATCTCAAACTCGACGAATATTGAGTCATAAAAATTATATGAAAATTTGGCAACAACTCCATCAACATCCCATCAATATCCTTGCCAATCGTCGTTCCAAAAACTAATAACTTCCGCTTGCTCGGAAATAAATCATTCAACGTCTCAATAAAAACCTCCACCGACGCCTTATTATGCGCGCCATCAACAACAAATATCGGCTTGTCTAAATTCCTAAAAACCTCTACCCTCGCCGGTAATACTCCTTTCCTCAAACCTTTTCTTATTAAATCCGCATTCAAAATGAACTTGTCCTGCAACAATAACACCGCCGAAATCGCTAACGCCGCATTCTCACGCTGATGCTTGCCAAACATAGAAACATTCAAATCGTCAATGTCAACTTGCATCGGAAATTTTCCGCTTATCGTTTTAAATCGAAACGGCGACGAAACCGTAATCGGATTTACCTCAAACGACTCGCCCAAAAAATACGCCGGCGTCTCTCTAGACTCAATAATTTCCTGCAACGTTTCCCTCGCCTCAATACCGCACGCCGTCGAAACAAGCGGAACGCCAGCCTTGATTATTCCGCCCTTCTCCCTAGCAATGTCCCTCAACGTCGGTCCTAATTGCTCAATATGATCAAAACTCAAATTCGCTATCGCCGTTACCGACGGTAAACAAATATTCGTCGCGTCAAAACTTCCGCCAAGACCAACCTCAAACACCGCAAAATCAACCGAACAACGCGAAAAATACTCAAAAGCAAATATCGTCAATAACTCAAAAAACGTAAAATCAACCAATAATCGCGAATCAAATTGACTAATCTTATCGCGAATGTAAAACATCGTTTCCGTAAAATCAGACTCGCTACAAGGAACTCCATCCACCGTTACCCGCTCAAGAAAAGAATATAAATGAGGAGACGTAAAACGCCCAACCTTCGCGCCAGCTTCCATCAAAATACTCTCAATCAATACGCAAGTCGAACCCTTGCCCTTCGTGCCGGCAACATGAATTATCTTGTACCTCCTGTCAGGACGCCCAAGAAAGTCAACAAACTCCCGCAAACGCACAAGACGCTCAAAAAGACCAGACGTGTCAAAATCACGACTCAATTCAAAATTCCGACGCGAATTTAAAAAATTTAAAGCTTCGTCAAATGTCATTTTATTAGTTCTTTTAAAAAATATGCCGACAATATTTTTATTATCTTATAAATTCTTCGTGGTCTTCGGGCGAGAAGGTTCCGATTAGTAGATTTGTTGAACGGTCTAATCCGGCTTTGTGATTAAAATTTTCTTCCGCCGCTTTGGCTAACGATAAATTCAATAGATCGAGATCAATTCCCGCCGGACACGCCTCGCTACACGCCGAACATCCGACACATCGCCCCGCAAGATGAAACGCTCTCAAAATATTCCATGCAAAATTACCTCTCAATGTCGCCGACACGTCTATTCGCACCGGTCGATTCTTGTCAACCACGCAAACCTCGCAATAACATAAAGGACAACTCTGACGACACGCATAACATTTTATACAACGAGAAAATTCATTCTCCCAATATTTCAGCCGCTCGTCGGTTGTCATCGACGTTAATTTTTCCAGACGTTCATAGCGTTTCGATAAATCAAATTGAACCGGCGAATTTTCCACTTGTTCTATGACAACATCGCAATTCAGCGGTTTCGTAACCTCGCACGACAAGCATTTCGCCGACAACTTTAAGTTCGAATTTGACTCCGCCCGCGTCGCCGAATCGTTTGACGGTGCTGGAAATTCTACGGCTTTCACTCCGCAGCATTCCATGCCGATTACAACCATTGAATTACGATCAATTTGATTCTCCGCTTCTAAAACCACAAGCGATTTCGCGTCGCAACCTTTGACGACTATCGCCGCCTTGCCCATTGTGCGTACTTCCTTTCGACGCAAATATACCGCAAGATTTTGAGTACACCGATCATTCCAAATCAACTGATCCGTATCCGCCGGATCAGTTATTAAAACCAGACTAGGTTGACTCGCCGGAGAACCATAACCGATTATCACGTCAACCGTCTTATCAGTTAAAAGTTCCTTTGCCTTCTGTTGAAGTTTAAGTTGTTGCATTTTTTTGTTGTATTAGTTTTAGTTGTATTAGTTTATTAGTTGTAGTAAGGGAGAAATTTCAGGTATCCGTGAAAATCGGTTTTATCTGGCGAATATCAGCGTTTAAAATTTCTCTTTAATTACGAATTTTAAATTTTTAATTTTGAAATTTGAATCGGAGATTATATCACGAAACGATCTCGAATAAAAGTTGCTCGTATTGTTGGGTCATTTTATCGATTGAAAACTCTGTAATGATTCTCATTCTGTTTTCATTTCCGAGTTTTTTTGCGAGCGTTGGATCGTTAATAATATTCAGTATTTTTTTTGCGAATATTTTTGTATCGCCGAATTGACAAGTTTGTTGTTCGGCGTAATCTCCTAGTAATTCCGCAACGCCTTCAACGTTTGTTGCGACAACAGGTTTGGCGTAATTCATTGCTTGCAATAAAACATTCGGCATTCCTTCCCATCTTGAGGTCAGCAGCAGCATTTTTGACTCTGCGATTAAATCGATTGCGTTTTCTTTCCATCCTAAAAATTTAACTTTGCGTTTTAATGAATTGTCTATTTGATTCTCTAATTTCTTGCGAAAAATTCCATCGCCTACAATTGCTAATTCGTAATTTTCGAGTTCGTTCAACCATGTCGGCAGAGTCTGAACAAGCCAATCGACTCCTTTTTGGTAGTCTAGTCGTCCGACAAAGATTATTCTGTTGACCGTTTTATCTTTTAGTTCCGGCGCGATAGTAACGCCGTTTTGAATAACAGTTATTTTTTGTTCAGATAAACCGCCGATTGTTTTTGAAAACTCTGCGACTGAATCGCTCACGCAAATATATTTTTCGACTAATCTACTTGTCCAACGGTCGAGAAATAAATGCCAACGAGCAGAACGCTCGGCAACGCGAATACACGAAACAATATGCTCAACGCCAGCGAAATATGCCGCCAAGCGTCCTAAAAAATTCGCATGAAACATAAACGAAACAAAAACGTCCGGCGATTGTTCTTTCAACATTTTTCGCAACTTGGTAAAACCGCTAAACAAAGAAAATACTCCGCTCATGTCAAGAAACTTAACCGGAATCCCCGCCAACTCCAATTGAGAAACGCAAGAAACGCCAACAGGACAAGATTGAAGAGAATACACAACCACCGAATGACCGCGCTCAAAAAGACGAATCGCAAGTTCGCAAAATATCCGTTCCGCGCCGCCAATATTTAGCTCTGTTATACAAAAAGCCAATTTTAAATTCGGAATTCGGAATTCGGAATTCGGAATTAAGGTTCGGTTATATATTCTATTGGCGGTCATATTTATTATGTTTTATTTGTAACCGTTCACGGTTTTAAACACGGATAATAGGGGAATTTTAAAACTCCGTGAACGGTTACTTTTATTTTTTGTAACGATATTTCCTTGAATTATGCTTTCTTAATTTTCTGCGATTTCTGCGTTAAAATTTTTTATCAAATTTAAACGCAGAATACGCAGAATATCGCAGAAATTATTTCGATACTATTTTTTTATTATTAGACAACTTTATTACAAAATTTCTTGCTCATTTAAAGTGTCAATTATTTTCTCCGCGAATATCCGTGTTTAAAAATTTCCGAATTTTCCTATCCGTGATGTTTACAACATAGACATTCGTTTCCGTGTCCGCAATTATCGACGGAGGGTTTGCAACCGAATTCGCTGTTTTTCGTGCGAGCAGACGAAGTACTCATTTCTTTCACGAGTTTTTTGTTTCCACAATCAGGACAAACTGGAATGTCTGAACTACGAATCAAAAGTTCAAATTCATGCTTGCACTTCGGACAATAATATTCGTATAACGGCATATCTTTTAATTTTGGTTAGAATTTTTTTAAATTCGGAATTCGGAATTCGGAATTCGGAATTCGGAATTATGTAACATCGGACGGAAAATTTGTTTTTGGATTTTGAATTGTAACTATTAAGTAGAAACACAAGGCATTGCGTCTCTACCATTGTTAATTTGTAACCGTTCACGGTTTTAAACACGGATAATGGGGAATTTTAAACGCGGATAATATCGGATAGGACGGATTGGACAGATTGGACAGATTGGACAGATAATCGCGGAAAATGCAAATGGCGATTTTAATATTCATAAAATTATTTAATTTAGGTTTATTTAGTTATAGTTGATTTGTCTAGTCAATTATTTATTTAGGTTAGTTAGTATTTAATAATTTCTTGCATTCCCCTTTTATCCCCTTAAAATTATTGACTTCTATCACACAAAATCATCATTTGTTTTCTCCGCGATTATCCGTATTCACCAAAAAAATC
>JAITAZ010000285.1 GCA_031283825.1 Planctomycetaceae bacterium
ATAATCGCGAAAAATACAATAATGACTTGTAAATAACAATAAATTAACAATCATAGAGACACAATGCATTGCGTCTCCTAACAATAACGACATTGCGTCCTTACGCGACGCGAATTTAATAAAATTTGAGTTTTTAGATATTCACCGCTAATATCTTCAAAATTTCAAAAAAATTAACCAACAATAAAACCCTTAAATTAAGGAAAAAAAGAAAATGAAAAAAATATTCAAAATCGCGTTTTTTACGGCATTGAGTCTCGCTTGGTTTGACTCGGTTTGTCAAGCAGACAAAATTAATGTTACAAAAAATATTGTCAACAAAAACTCCATTTCAGAGTCTGCATCGGAATCGGCAAACTCTAAAATTGGATCGGCAATTTCTAAAACAGAATCTGCAATTTCTAAAACTGGATCGGCAAACTCTACAACGGAATCGGCAAATTCTGCATCGAAATCTGCATCTTCAACTTTGCATTCATCCGCTAATAACTCAATCGACGAATTGAAAATCGAAACTCCTTTGCTCTTTGTTAAACGTCATAACTACATCGGATTACATATCTACGACACATTCTACAAATGGAGACCGGGAGGAGGAATTTATATCCTCGAAAATCCATCCGACCCGCCTGAAAAACATCGTATCAAAACAGTTATCGACCCGTCAACTCCACAAACTCTCGGTGAAGGAATGTACAGCCACCCAGACCTCTCATGGGACGCAACTCGAATTTTATTCTGCTTCAAAAGCTCAAAAAACGACGGCACCTCAATTTACGAAATCGGAATCAATGGGAAAAATTTACGTCAAATCACCAATTGCAAATCAAATTTCTGCAACAAATATCAAGGCGTCGGAGGCGGAAATCACGACTTCATGCCCGCATACCTACCAGATGGTCGAATCGTTTTCACCTCAACAAGATTCAGCGGACTCGTGCCTTGCGCTAACAACGGCGTAAATATTCTTCACGTTATGAACGCCGACGGAAGCAATATCAGACCAATCTCCGTAAACAACGTAAACGAATTCGACCCGTCAATCATGCCAGACGGAAAAATCCTTTTCGGTCGATGGGAATATATCGACAAAAACGCCCTAACCCAACAAAGCGCATGGTCAGTTTTCCCAGACGGCACAAACGAAACCGCCCTGTTCGCAAATAATCTCGTCTTTCCCGAATCAACCCTGCAACTTCGCTCCGTCCCAAACTCGCCACACCTGATTTGCGCTACTTTCGCAAAACATAACGCACCACCACGCGGCTCAATCGCAATGTTCGATATAAGAAAAGGTAAAAACGAAATCACAGCAATCACAAATTTTGAAAATCCACAAAACCCAACTCACGATCTCGGCGAATCTTGCGACCCGTTTCCCTTGTCCGAAAATCTCGTAATCTACAGCGGTCAACCAAATAAAGGTCAAAAAAATTCTATCATGATGATAAATCGTAACGGAAAAAAAATCACAATTATCTCCGACCCCAATATCGACCTACACAACCCAATCCCTGTCGAAACACGAACTGTCCCGCCAATTATCAGCGACCAAACCAACACAACTCAAACCGAAGGAAACTTTTTCGTACACGACATTTACGCCGGAATCCCAGAAGTTAAACGCGGCTCCGTAAAATGGTTGAGAGTAATCGAAGAAACTAGCCGCATCAGCCCATCGCCGGGTCCAACAATTTTAAATCAGACTTTTCTCGTCTCAGCAGCATTGGCTTTCAGTTCAAAAAATTATCTCGGAATCGTCCCAGTCGAAAAAGACGGCTCGGCATTTTTCACAGTTCCCTCCGGCAAAGCAGTTTACTTCCAACTACTCGACGAAAATTATAAACTCGTCCGAAGTATGCGAACATTCGTCCAAGCCGCACCGGGAACAACTCGATCCTGTTTCGGTTGCCACGAATACACGCCAACATCCGAATCACACCGAAAAGGAACCGGCAATGTCAAACAACTAAAAACTGAATCATGGGGAAGCGGCCCTATCGATTATCCGTCAATGATTCAACCAATTTGGAATCGGAATTGCGTCAATTGTCATGGCGGTAAAGACGGAATCGCAGAAGGATTAGATTTAACCGGCGGCTGGACAGAATACTTCAATAACAGTTACGAAAATTTGATAAGCCGACGCGAAGTCATTTACACCTCTCCGCTAATCGGCGGGATCGATTGCATGAACGGAACGGCACATTGGTCAGCTCAAATTTTCGGCGCGTACGCTCACGGTTCGGGAAAGTCGCCGCTCGCCGACGTCGTTGTTTCGGGACACAAAAATCGCCTTCCAAACTTGACAAAATCCGAACGCGAATTAGTTCTCGCATGGATCGACTCAAACGGATTGTACTACGGAACTTGGAACTACACAAAAAATGGTTACACCCTGCCAAAATGGCAAAATCTCAAAGCCGAATTGATTAACGTAATGAAAGACGCCGGTTGCACAAATTGTCATGCCGACGAAAAAGGAAATATCAGCCGCTTCGAACCCGATTGGATAAATCTCGAAAAACCCGAATGGAGTAGAATTTTACGCGCGCCGATGTCAAATGTTGCGGATAAAAATTCGGATAAAAATTCTGACAATAATTTAGGTCTTGGATTTTGCCGCGAGAACAAAGTCGATCAGAATTGGAAACGAATACGAATACTAACCAATGCGACCTATGCCCATGCAGTATTAGACCTTGAACGTTTTCCGAGTCAAGTTTGGCGCAAGTGGAATAAAGACATCAACGAAACAGGCAAACCGGTGATTTCGTTTGAATCGGTTAATAATCCGCATTACCAAAAGATGTTGCATTTGATAGAATCGGCACGTTACGAAATTTTGAACAATCCGCGAATCGATATGCCCGGCGCGGTTTCGGTCGGCGGACAATTTCGACAAATAATCCCAACGCCTCTACCCAAAAAGTCAATAGAATTTACGGCAAAAATAGACGCAAATTCCGCCGTAATTTTGCAATGGGAACAATCGACGGAAACGTATGGTTTAACGTTTAATATTTTTCGTAACGATAATTTAATCGCACAAACAACCGCGTTTAAGTGGATAGACGCTGACGCGGAATTGGGTCGGAATAAGTATTCGTTGTTTCCAGAAAGCGGCGACGTGAAAGGTTTACCGACACGAATTGAAGTCAACGTTCCAAAACCGGAATCGGGGTCGAAAAAGATTGAGAGTCTTACTGCGGAGTCATTGTCGGATTGCGTTAGACTTGCATGGAAAGATCACTTTGACGACGCCGTAACGCCAATTCACTACGAGATTTGGCGTCGCGAAAATAAAGCCGATTCGCAATGGGTCAATCTAACTCCCAAACCGTTGGCAAAACTCCGATTTGACGATGTATCCGGCGAACCGCAAAAAATTTACAGTTATAAAGTTCGACCCGTATTTTTACGCGGCAAGTTTGGAGATTACTCAAACGAAGTTGAATCATTTGCGAAAAAAACGCCGCAAATTGTGTTTTTTGAATCGTCATTGCGCGGGAAGCCGGAGGCGAAATTGTCAGACGGTTTGACTGAAAACGGAAACTTGCAAGGCGACGCAAAATTGTTGCCGGATTCGTTGAAGTTGTTGTCGCAGGGAGAGATAACTTTTCCGAATCGGGTTGAGTATAATGTCGCGGGACGGATTGAGGTTGACTTTTGGGTAAAAATTGACGAGGTAACACAAGCACCAGTTTTGGTAAGTTTCGGACTATGGAATGAATCGGGTTGGTTTGTGCAATTATTTAACGGAAAATTACGCTGGCATTGCAAAGGAATCGATTGCGACGGCGGAGAAATCAAAGTCGGAGAGTGGACTCATTTAATTTGTCAATTCGACGGACAAACATTGAGAACAATTCAAGACGGAAAAAAAGTCGCAGAAAAACCGGCAATCTTAAAACAAACCAGAAATTGGAAAGGTCAACTAGTTATCGGAAACTACAGCGGAGGAATAAACGAAAGATTTCAATTAAAAGGAAATATCAGAGACGTAAAAATCTCAAATTTCATCAACAAAAATTATGAAGATTAAAGAGTCTCCTCCGGCAATTACAAAAAAAAATTATTTCAATTGGTCGTTTGAGAAATCTCTATGAAAATCGTACTGAATATTTACCTTGTACGCTTTACACGATTTGCATGTCAAGTTAAACTAGAACTAAATGTAACTCAATTACAATACGGCGCGTTGTCGTGTCGTGTATTTCAAAAAAATAAGAGGCGAGAAAAATGAAATTATCCGATAAGAAAACAAAGAAAACAAACAAAACAAGTAAAAAGGTATCGAAATTGCAAGACGCGAAATTACAAGACGCTGACATATTGCAATTGTTTCCGAAATCTTATCAGCACGATCAATTTTGCAAAGACATTTTTTTAGATTTGTTTTTTGTAATAGAAATATTGCGCGCGATTTTGAGCAAAGCAATATTGCGGGAACTTGATCTCAATAAGATGGAAATCGACAATTCGTTGCTTATTGACGATGATTTTCGCAACAATTTTATAGACGTTATTTATCGTATTCCGCTTCGGTGCGGCGGCGAGCAATACGTTTATTTGATAATTGATTTCAAGTCGAAAAATGAATTCGGCACGATATTTCAGCTGTTGCGATATTCTTACAGTAAATGGCGAAAAATATGGGAGAAACGAGTCGAAACAGGAATGGTGTTATTGCCTTGTATAATGGCGTTGATATTTCATTGTGGAGATGGTAAATTTACGTCTCCTCAAAAGGTATCGGAGCTTGTTGATCTCCCGCAAGATTCATTTTTGCGACGTTTATCGATTAACTTTTGTTCGTTGCTGTATGACTTGAATACGATACCTCCCAAGAGGTTGCCTCGTAATCCGGTGGTGAACATGTTTTTCCGTACATTGCAGATTGCGAGAAGCGAAAAGGTAAACGAGCAAGCGATGGATTTGTTTGTTAAATTTAGGGATCGTTTAGTAAAAGACAATTTATTGTCGCGGATGTGGGACAAGTGTTTATATTATTTGTACACCAGTGCCAAATATTTTAAACTTGAAACATATCGGCGACTAAACCAATTAACCAAAGAATTAGGAGTAAAAACCATGTCCCCATCAGCCGCAGAAACATACTACAGCCAAGCCACAACTTTAGGCAGAGCCGAAGGTAAAGTCGAAGGTAGAGCCGAAGGTAGAGCCGAAGGCAAAGCCGAAGGTAAAGCTGAAGGTAAAGCTGAAGGTAAAGCTGAAGGTAAAGCTGAAGGTAAAGTCGAAGGCAAAGCCGTATCAATAATTCGAGTGTTGACGCGACGCATTGAAGAGCCGTCGGCGAGATTGAAGAAAAGGATTATGCAGATTCAATCTGAATCCAAGCTTGACGAGCTTTTTGATTTTGCTTTTGAATGCGTATCGCTTGGAGAATTTGAGACGGCGTTGAATTGATAGCGCGAGTTTTTGATGCAATCAAAAAAATATTGTAATCGGTCGAGCGAATAAAAATTGAAAATATTCGCCGACAAGATAAAGTTGATGTATGCGCTGTTAATATTTCAATTAACTAAAATGTAGAATTAAATAAAGGCGTAAAAATAATGACTCCAACCGCCGCAGAAACATACTACAACCAAGCCACAACTTTAGGTTT